>DATCXD010000621.1:0-5140 GCA_036566005.1 Micromonosporaceae bacterium
ACGACGGCACCGGGCGATGGCACGCCACGATCAAGCCGGACGCCGTCGGCCCATGGGAGTTCGCCATCGAGGCGTTCTCCGACCCGTACCTGACCTGGCATCACGCGGTCCTCGCGAAGATCGAGGCCGGCCAGGGTGCCGAGGATCTGGCCAACGACATCGCCCGCGCGGCGGCGGTATTGGACCGCGCCGTCGCGATCATGCCGGAAGAGCACACGGCCGCGGTCAAGGCCGCAGCCGACGCCCTCCGCGACGACGACGCACCGCTGTCGGCCCGCATCGAACCGGCCCTCGATCTCGCGCCGGTGCTGTGGGCTCATCCGGTGCGGGATCTCGTGACCACGTCGGAGCCGCGCCAGCTGTGGGTCGACCGTACCCGCGCGTTGTTTTCCGCTTGGTATGAGATGTTCCCGCGGTCGGAAGGCGACCCGGACGCGAACGGGCGGGTGCAGCACGGGACGTTCACCACCGCGGCGCGGCGCCTGCCGGCCATCGCGCAGATGGGCTTCGACATCGTGTATCTGCCGCCGATCCATCCGATCGGCCGGGTGAATCGCAAGGGCCGCAACAACTCGCTGCGGGCCGCGCCGGGCGACGTCGGCTCGCCGTGGGCGATCGGGTCGAGCGAGGGCGGCCACGACGCCATCCATCCCGAGTTGGGTACGTTGGCGGACCTCCGTACATTCATCGCGCGCGCCCACGACGCGGGTCTGGAAGTCGCGTTGGACCTGGCGCTCCAGTGCGCGCCCGACCATCCGTGGGTCAGCTCGCACCCGGAATGGTTCACCACGCTGCCCGACGGCACCATCGCCTACGCGGAGAACCCGCCGAAGAAGTATCAGGACATCTATCCGCTGAACTTCGACAACGACCCCGACGGCATCCGCGCCGAGATCCGCCGGGTCGTGTTGCACTGGGTCGCTCAGGGCGTCAAGGTGTTCCGCGTCGACAACCCGCACACGAAGCCGGTCAACTTCTGGCACTGGCTGATCGCCGAGGTCAAGGCGGTCGACCCCGACGTGCTCTTCCTGGCCGAGGCGTTCACGGCACCACCGATGATGCACGGGCTCGGTCGGGCCGGTTTCACCCAGTCGTACACGTATTTCACCTGGCGCAACACGCCGGCCGAGATGCGCGATTACTGCGAAGAACTGGTGGCGGGCGCGGACCACATGCGGCCGAACTTCTGGCCGACGACGCCGGACATCCTGCCCGAGCCACTGCAGCACGCCGGTCCGGCAATGTTCAAGATCCGAGCGATCCTGGCCAGCATGCTGAGCCCGTCCTGGGGGATCTACTCCGGCTACGAGCTGTACGAGAACGTCAACCGCCCAGGCGCCGAGGAGCTGCTCGACAACGAGAAATACGAGCTGCGGCCGCGCGCGTGGGCGGCCCGGGAGGCGGCCGGCGAGTCGCTCGCGCCGTATCTCGGGGCGCTCAACGCGATCCGCGGCCGGCATTCGGCGCTGCACTGGCTGGGGAATCTGCGGTTCCATGCCTGCGACAACCCGACCGTGCTCTGCTTCTCCAAGCGCGACGAGGACACCGGCGACATCGTCATCGTGGCCGTTTCCTTCGACCCGCAGAACGTGGCGTGGGCGAACGTGAGCCTGGACATGCCGGCGCTCGGCTTCGACTGGCACCAACGTTTCACGATCCGGGACGAGCTGACCGGCGCCGTGTTCGACTGGGGCGAGCACAACGCCATCCGCCTCGACCCGTTCGTCGAGCCCGCGCACATCCTGTCGGTGCAGCGCATGGGATAAGAGAGACAATAGCCACTTCAGTGGCGGCAGTGGCGGGCGTTTCGTCGGGGGGTTGAGGAGGATACAGATACACCGTGGATGGGACGGGACACACGCTGGATCTTGCCGAGGGCAGTCGCGTCGCCGCCGATGGCGTCGTCGAACACCCGTCGGCCAGCGATTACAGCCACGCGCGGACGCTGCCCGCGGATGAGACGTGGTTCAAGCGCGCGGTCTTCTACGAGGCCCTGGCCCGGGCGTTCCATGACTCGAACGGCGATGGGCAGGGCGACATCCAAGGCCTCATCCAACGGATGGACTACCTGCAATGGCTCGGCGTCGACTGCATCTGGCTGCCACCCTTCTACGACTCGCCGTTGCGCGACGGCGGCTACGACATCCGTGACTTCTACAAGGTCCTGCCCGAATTCGGTACGGTCGACGACTTCGTCGAGCTGCTCGACGCCGCGCACACGCGCGGGATCCGCGTCATCACCGATCTCGTCATGAATCACACGTCCGACTCGCACCCCTGGTTCCAGGAGTCCCGCCGCGACCCCACCGGCCCGTACGCGGACTACTACGTGTGGAGCGACACCGACGACAGGTATCCGTTCGCCCGGGTGATCTTCGTGGACACCGAGGAGTCCAACTGGACGTACGACCCGGTGCGCAAGCAGTTCTACTGGCACCGGTTCTTCGCGCACCAGCCGGATCTCAATTACGAGAACCCGGATGTGGCACGCGAGATGATGAACGTGATCCGGTTCTGGCTCGATCTCGGCATCGACGGTTTCCGGTTGGACGCGGTGCCGTACCTGTTCGAGGAGGAGTCGACGAACTGCGAGAATTTGCCGCAGACCCATGAGTTCCTACGCAAATTGCGCAAGATCGTCGATGACGAATACCCTGGCCGCGTGTTGCTCGCCGAAGCCAACCAGTGGCCCGCCGACGTGGTGGCCTACTTCGGCGACGCCGAGGTCGGTGGCGACGAATGCCACATGGCGTTCCACTTCCCGTTGATGCCGCGTCTGTTCATGGCCGTACGGCGGGAGTCGCGGTTCCCGATCTCGGAAATCCTGGCGTCCACCCCGAAGATCCCCAGCGGCTGCCAATGGGGGATCTTCCTGCGCAACCACGACGAGCTGACGCTCGAGATGGTGACCGACGACGAGCGCGACTACATGTACGCCGAATATGCCAAGGATCCGCGCATGCGTGCGAACGTCGGCATCCGGCGACGGCTGAACTCGTTGCTGGAGAACGATCGCAACCAGGTCGAGTTATTCACCGCCATGTTGCTGTCGTTGCCCGGCTCGCCGGTGCTCTACTACGGCGACGAGATCGGCATGGGCGACAACATCTGGCTCGGCGACCGCGACGCCGTCCGGACCCCGATGCAGTGGACGCCGGACCGCAACGCCGGATTCTCCACGGCCACGCCGGGTCGGCTCTTCCTACCGGTCAACCAGGATCCGGTCTATGGCTATCAGGCCATCAACGTCGAGGCGCAGCAACCAAACGGCGCCTCGCTGCTCAACTGGACGCGGACGATGCTTGCCGTCCGGCGCCGGCATGACGCGTTTGCGATGGGCGACTTCGAGGATCTCGGCGGGTCGAACCCATCGATGCTCGCCTATGTGCGGACGCACGAGAACGACATCGTACTGTCCGTCAACAACCTGTCCCGCTTCCCGCAGCCGATCGAGTTGAATCTGCAGAAGTGGGCGGGGTACATACCCATCGAGTTGACCGGCGGGGTGCGCTTCCCGTCGATCGGGCAGTTGCCATATCTGCTTACCCTTCCCGGTCACGCCTTCTACTGGCTGCAGTTGCGCGGCCCGGAGGAGACCACATGAGCTTGCCGTTCGCCGACTGGCTACCGCAGCAACGGTGGTACGCAGGGCGCGGCCGCACCATCGCCGAGGTCGAACCGACGTCGGTCACCCCACTCGCCGACGACCTCGACCACATGTTGCTTCGCGTCCGCTTCACCGATGGGGCGACGCATTCCTATCAGGTCATCGTTGGCTGGGATCGGTCTCCCGCGGACGAATTCGTCGGCGTCGCGCGCATCGGCGACGCCAACGGACGTACGGGCTATGACGCGCTCTACAGCGAACAGACGAGCCGTGAGCTGTTGGGCATGATCCTGGCCGGCCACGCCGTCGGCGAGCTGAGTTTCGAGGCCGAACCGGGCACATCGACGGTGGACGACAGTACGGCGCGGGTGATCGACGCCGAACAGAGCAACTCCAGCGTGGTGTTCGACGGCTCGGCAATTCTCAAGCTGTATCGCCGCATCGTGCCCGGCCTGAATCCGGACCTCGAACTCGGTCGCGCGTTGGGTCGGGCCGAAAGCCCGTATTCGGCGCGGTTGATGGGCGCCATCGAGGGCATGGACACCGATGGACAGACGCTGTCCCTAGCCACCCTGACCGAATTCGCGGCCAACTCGGCCGACGGATGGTCGATGGCGGTCGCCAGCGCCCGCGACCTGATCGCGCAGCCGGGGTACGGGCCGGATCAGGTCGGCGGCGACTTCGCCGGCGAGGCTCATCGCCTCGGCGAGGCAGTCGCGTCGATCCACGGCATGCTCGGCGACGAACTCGGCCGCGAGATCGAGAAGCCGCCGGTCGACCACATGATCGAACGCCTGCGGGCGGCGGCGGAGACCGTCCCGGAGATCGCGGAGCACCTCGACGCGGCGACCGAGATCCTGCGGCGCGCCACGGCACCATCGATCATCCAGCGGGTCCACGGCGACCTGCACCTCGGTCAGGCGCTGCGGACGCCGTACAACTGGCTGATCATCGACTTCGAGGGCGAGCCGGGCCAACCGATCGAGGAGCGCCGCCGGCCGGACTCCCCGATGCGGGACGTCGCCGCGATGTTGCGCTCCTTCGACTACGCGGCCTACCAACTGCTCGTCGGCGACACCGAGAACGAACAGCTCGGCGAACGGGCCCGCGAGTGGGCCGCGCGCAATCGAGCGGCGTTCTGCGACGGTTACGCCGCCGTATCCGGTGTGGATCCGCGGGAGCACGTCGACCTGCTCGCCGCGTACGAGCTGGACAAGGCCGCGTACGAGGCGGCCTACGAGGCACGGCACCGGCCGAGCTGGCTGTGGATCCCGCTGCAGTCGATCAATCGCCTGCTCGGTGGCGGCACGCAGATCCCGGCCAGCGCCGAGGACACCGAAACCGTGTCACCGGACGACGTTCTGCCGGTCAGCGGCGGCTTCGGCGGCGGTAACTTCACCGCCAGCCCGGGCATGCCGAGCGGCGGTGTCAGCCCAGGCATTCCCAGCGGTGGGCCTCCGGCCGGCCAGAGCGATCGCCCGGTCGGCGGCGACATCGCGGCGGGCGACGCGTCGAGCGGGAGGGGCCGGCCGT
>DATCXD010000623.1:0-5103 GCA_036566005.1 Micromonosporaceae bacterium
GGCCCGGTCGAAATCGGCCGGATCGATGCACAGCAGCGCCGCCAGCGGTCCGAGCCAATAGGCCGACGGGAGTCGAGTGCCGCGCTCCCAGCGCGAGATTTCATGGCGACTCACCGTGGCCATGCCGGCCGCCGCGCAGAGGCGACCGGCGAGCGCACGCTGTGACAAGCCACGACGCCGTCGGGCCGCCATGATCATTGTGCCGGGCGATGCCGTCACCTGCGCGATGATCGTCGCGGCCGAGGTCGCTTCTGAGGCCGCCGATTCCGAGCTTGCCACTGCCGAGGTGGCCGGTTTCACCTTTGCCATCGAAGCCTCCGATGCGACGACTGCGCGGTCGTGTCCGCCCACTCATGGTGGCACCAGAGTGCGACACATTTCCGTACGCATGTTCGAATGGCCCCCTCTGCTGGCCCCTCCGCGCAGCCGCCGCGCCGCGGTTATCTAAGGCCGTCACCGAATGCGTCGAATGGGAGCCGCCATGACCGATGTGCCGTTTGATCTCGCCGATCCGCCGGATGATCCGCCGCCGGCGGCGCGTCAGCCAGTGATGTGGCGCGTAGCGATCTGCCTGTTCCGGGATCATGCGCCCAGCCTCGCTGGGCGCGGCGTCCTCGCTCGGTGCCGAGCCTGCGGGCTGGTCTGGCCGTGCCGTTGTCGACGATTCGCCGAGCGGGCACTCATTGACGCCTGCTCGACCGAGCCGGAGGCAAACACACCGCCGCCCGGCGACAGCGACGACGCCTCGGCGGTCGGTCGAGTCGACGAGGAGCCGCGATGATCGGCCGGTCGGCGATCCGGCGCGAGCGCCACGGGCTGGGACAAGTCCCAGGCGGAACGGATCGGGACCGTTACAGTCGTGGGGTGGCCCTAGGACTTCCCTCGGTAATGCCCGGTGGACAACCCGCCATCGGCGATCTTGTGCGCTCCGCCGAGCCGACGTTCTCCTTCGAGTTCTTCCCGCCCAAGGACGAGGAGCAGGAGACGCAGCTTTGGCGTGCGATCCGGCAGCTCGAGCCGCTGCGACCGTCGTTCGTGTCGATCACGTACGGTGCCGGTGGCTCGACGCGCGACACCACGGTGGCGGCGACCGAGCGCATCGCCACCGAGACGACGCTGCTGCCGATGGCGCACCTGACCGCCATAAACCACTCGATTGCCGAGCTGCGCAACATGGTCGGTCGGCTGGCCGAGGCCGGGGTGCGCAACGTGCTCGCGATCCGCGGCGACCCGCCGGGAAATCCGGGAGGCGACTGGATCCCGCATCCGCGCGGGTTGACCTACGCGGCGGACCTCGTCCGACTGGTACGCGACGCCGGCGACTTCAGCGTTGGCGTGGCCGCGTTCCCGTACAAGCATCCGCGGTCGCCGGATATCGCCTCAGATACCCGAAACTTCATCGCGAAGTGTCGCGCCGGCGCAGATTTCGCGATCACCCAAATGTTCTTCGACGTCGATGACTACCTGCGGCTCCGTGACCGGGTTGCGGCCTCGGGCTGCGATACGCCGATCGTGGCCGGCGTCATGCCGGTGACGAGCCTGGGCACGATCGCGAAGTCGGAAGCGCTGTCCGGCGCGCCCTTCCCGCCGGGGCTGGCTGCCCAGTTCGAACCGATCGCGGACGATCCGAAGGCGGTGCGACAGCTCGGCATGGCGCAGATGGCCGCGATGTGCCGGCGCCTCCTCGACGAGGGGGTTCCGGGCATCCACTTCATCACGCTCAACCGATCGACCGCGACCCGTGAACTATGGCGCGGTCTGGCTCCTGTTCGCGCCTGAGAGGTTGGCAACGCCGTGGTTGTTCCCGTCGTGACGTGGGAGCAGTACGCGGCTGACTGGTCCGGCCTGCACGGCGGCGTCGACCTGGGGAACGTGCGACCAGGCGTGCGACGGTGGCTCCGGTTGGGGTTCGTGGTCGCGCGATGGTTGCAACGGGCCCGGGTCCCGGCCGGGGCCGTCACCGCGCTGGGCCTCATGTCATCGATTGTCGTAGCGGTGGTCGTCACGCACGGCAGCGGCGGCATTCTGCTGGCCGCACTGCTCGTCTTTCTGGCGACGTTGGCCGACACCGTCGACGGGGCGCTGGCCGTCCTCAGTGGGCATACGACGCGTCTCGGGTATGTCTACGACGCCGTGGTCGATCGCATCGGCGAGGCGTGCTGGCTCATCGCACTCTGGCGGATCGGTGCGGCCGGGCACGTCGCGGTCGCCGCTGGCGCACTCGCCTGGCTGCACGAATACGTCAGGTCGCGGGGAAACGCGGCGGGGATGACCGAGATCACCGCGGTGACCGTGGGCGAGCGGCCCACCCGCGTCATGGTCACGATCGGCGGTCTCGTGCTGGCCGGGTTGGCCGAAACCTTCAATCCGCACGTCGCGGCCGGGATCGCGGCGATCACGACCGCGACCTGGATCGTGCTCGGGCTCATTGGGATCACGCAGTTGCTGGCGGCCGTACACCGCGCGTTGGCCGGTCAAAGCTGGCCCAGGTGGCGGCCGACGGGCACGCCGAACGCGACGCCGCCATCCGCCCCGCCCGCGCCGGTCCCGGCGTCCACGATGAGGCCGGCGACACCGAGCGACCCGGGCCCGATCGGTGCCGCCGCGCGCCCGGACGGCACGTCCACCGACGCGACCAGCCGTCGACGAGAGGTCAGCGCACGCGACCGGGACATCGGCGACAGCGGGATCTCCGACGTCGTCAGTTACGCCGCTCCGTCGGCCGACGAGCCGTCCGAACCGTCGCCGGACCTTGCCCTCCGCGAGCCGACGCTCGATGACCTGCTCGGCGACGCCGGCGCCCGCGTGCGCAGCGCGGTCGGGAAATACGGCCGCAGTGTGACGGTCTACCGGTCGCAGGCCGCGGGGGCACCGGAGGTCGATGCGACCGATACAACGAGCACCGACGACGGCACGGATGCCCCGGATGTCAAGGAGACCACGGATGCCGCGTACGCCACGGAGGTCACCGACGCGGAGGCGGACAGTCGGGAGGCGAATGGCACGGCCGGTGCGGAGGTGAATGGCGCGGCCAGTGCGGAGGCGAATGGCGCGCCCACTGCGGAAGTCACCGACGTGGCCGGCGCGGAGGTCATCGGCACTAACGCCGACGCCGAGGTCAGGTCGGTCAACGACACGGCGACCAAGGTCGGCGGTTCTGGCAGCGGCGGTCCCGGCGGGGACCCCGGCGGCAGCGGCGGTTCCGGCAGAGACCTCGCCGGCAGCGGCGGTCCCGGCAGAGATCCCGCCGGAAGCGGCGGCACCAACGGGGAGCACGCGACCGGGCCCGAGCCCGACGGCCCAAGTCGGGCTGAGAACGCAGGGCGCGCATCCGGACCGTCGCGCGGGTCCAAGATTCGCGCACATAGCCGGGCCCGGATCAGATTCAGCCGGCGATCCCGCGGCGGCACCGCAAAATCGATGGCCGAGGACGCCGGCCGAGGGCCAGGGTCGGGGCCGGCAACGTCGGCCGGGTCAGACCACAGCGACGACGGCTGATATGCAGATCCGCAGCCAGCATTGCTGCGCGGGTCGGCCGACCGGTTACGACATCCGGGCCGACCGATCGCCTACGGCACCCGGTTCGGGCGGCCCAGAATCGCAAACGGACGCTCGTCGCCCGGGAACACAAAATTCCGCAATACGTCCACGAACTCGAACCGGCGGTACAGTCGCCACGCGCGCGACGTCAGCTCGTCGGCCTCCGGCGTGGACAGCAGCGTACGGCGACCGGGTGCCATCTTGAGCAGCGCCATCAGGAGCGCGGCACCCACTCCGAAACCCTGAGCGGACGGCCGCACGTGCAGCTCGACCACCTCGAAACAGTCACTGAGCCAGGCGTGCCGGGCGTCCCGGCGCATGGCCGCCCGCACCTGATCGTGCCACCACTGCCCGCGCTCGGAGAGATAGCCGTAGCCGAACCCGACCAGGCGCCCGCGGTCGTCGACGGTGGCTACCGCCCGGAAGCCCGGCCGGCGTACGTGCGACGCCATGTAGCCGCGGCGAGCCGACAGCAATGCCACGTCGTACGACATGGCCTGGCCATAAACCTCGATGACGTCGTCGAGCCGGTTGCCGAAGTCGGCCGGCGTCCACGCAACGAGCCGCATTCCGGCCGGCCGATCCGTGTCCACCCGATCACCTCGACTCGCGGTAACCCGCGTCGAGCGGGCCTGGAAGCAAGCCTAGCGGGATAGCGGCCTGGTGGGACCCGTGCTGTCCGCGTCACTCCACGTCGGTCGGCGTACCGCCGGTGATGCGGACCAGCTCGGCGTACGTGGTTGGGAACACCGCGTGTGGGATGCCGCCGGCGGCCCAGATCTCGTCGTAGCCGGCGAGGGCGGTGTCGACCAGCGTACGGACCTGTTTCGGATGCCCGACCGGCGCGACTCCACCGATCGGCTGTCCGGTGTGCTCGCGGACGAATTCCGGCGTGGCCCGCTTGAGTGCCCCGACACCGATCGCGGCGGCGACCTTCGTTGTGTCGACCCGGTGCGCACCGGACGTCAACACGAGCAACGGGTCACCGTCGGCGGCGAAGATCAGCGAGTTCGCGATCTGCCCAACCGACACGTCCAGCGCCGCCGCGGCCAGGACAGCGGTGCTCGCTGCGTCGGAGAGCATCCGGACACTGCTGGGTTCGCCGGCTCCGTTGACCGCATCGGCCGCCGTCAGCGCGTCCTGCACCGTGCGTACATTCACATGCATGGCGCCATCCTCGCGCATCGACCCGAGCGCATTCGCACAGGCTGGCAAGCGGGCCCAAGCTCACAAGTGGCGCCCAAGCTGGCAAGTGGCGCCCAAGCTGGCAAGCGGCGCACTGGCAAGCGGCGCACCGGCTGGCAAGCGGCGCACCGGCTGGTCGCGAACAGGTCGGACGGACGCTAGGTCGGCGGTAGCTCGGCCGTCTCGCCCGGCCCGGCGGTGCGCGCGGTCTCCGCGACGCCCACGCCGATCAACACCAGGACGCCACCGATGAGCTGGTAGACCGAGAGACGTTCGCGCAGCACCACCCAGGCGACCCCGGCCGCGATGACCGGCTCGACCATGCCGATGATCCCGACGCTCGTCGGCGGCAGGTGGCGCAAGGCGGCCGCGACGAGC
>DATCXD010000625.1:0-4360 GCA_036566005.1 Micromonosporaceae bacterium
GACGCCGGAAGGCTCTTCCGCCTCGGGCGACTCGTCCAAGTGGACGCGGGACACGTCGGCGACACGCTCCGGGTGTCGTAGGTACAGGTACCCGCAGTAGAGCAAGCCGAGCCCCATCCAGACACCGACCGCAATGCCCGCGTACGACAATGGCGCTGTCAGCGGCGGCACCCACGAGGCGAAGCGCAGCCCGGCAGCCGTGAGCCACGCCGGCACGAACGCGGCGATCCCGAGGATCGGCACGATGAGATGCAGGAACACGTTGAACTCGGACCGGCCGCGGCGCAAGAAATACCCGATACACGATGCATTGGCGATGATGTAGATCGCCACCAGGAGGATCACGATGCCGGTGGCCACGATGCCGAACGCCGTTATCGGGTCATAGCCGAAGCCCAGTCCGAGCGAGACCGCCAGGGTCACCACCGTGACCGCACCAATCGCGACATACGGCGCCCGGTGTCGCAACGCGATCCGCGCGAACTGATATGGGAATGCGCCTATCCGGCCCATCGCAAACGCTGTGCGGCTCGCGACGTTAACTCCGGCGTTGGCATTGGCGATCGTAGAGTTGACGATGGCCAGGAACACGAGGATCCAGAACAGGCCGTAGAAGCTTCGGGCCAGGCCCTCCCACGACGATGCGCCGGCGGTACCGAACGTTGCGAACTTGTTCGGGCCGAACGCGACGTCGACCGCATACGTGGTGAAGACGTAGAAGATTCCCATGATGAGCACTGCGCCCAACACGGCGCGGCGGATCGTCCGGCGCGGGTCGCGGGCCTCCTCGGCCAAGGGCGCCGCCCCCTCGAAGCCGCCGAAAGCGAGGATCGTGAACACCGACCCGGCGATCACTCCGGTGATGCCGTGGTACGTCGACGGCGTGTGACCGGTGCCGAACACGGACAACGTGTTCGCACTGCCGGCGTGGCCGATGAGCATGAACGCCATGACGACAAACACGCCAACCTCGAAGATGCCTAGCACGGTGCCGAGCCCGGCCGACGTACGGATGCCGTACAGTCCAGCGGCGGCCACGATCAGCGCCCCGAGGATCGTCCACGGCCACCACAGGTTGGCCGGGTAGCTCGCCCATTCGGAGTGGAACGTGCCGGCGACCGTGAACCCGAGCTGCAGTAACACCAGCGGTCCGATCAACATACCGGCGAAGACGTACCCCCAGGCGACCAGGAAGCCCACGCCGTTGTGCAGGCCTTGCGCAGCGTACGTTGCCAGCGATCCGGCCGATGGGATGCGCTTGGCCAGCTCCGAGATCGACACCGCGCAGAACAGGCACGCGATGAGCGCGAAGAGGACGGACAGCGGAAGGGAACCGCCGGCGTAGGCGGCGCCGAACGGGATGGATGCGGCGACGGCGGCGCCGGGAGCCATGTCGGTGATGCTCTGGAACAGAACTTCCCTGAGTCCGATCGCGTTGCGGCGGAGACCGGCGGGAGCTGGGGAGCCTTGACCGACCATGAGTGACCTCGCTCGAGAGAGGGTGATCATGCGGAGCCTTGGATGGAAGGTACATCGTGGACCGAAAATGCAAAAGCACCGTGATCCCTATGACTGGGCTGTGCGTCGAGATTCGGCATGCCGACGAGTCCGCGGCCCGGGGGACCTGCGTTCCGCGTCGGTCCGGGGCATGCTGGTGGCATGTTGCGATCTACTCCTCCGTTCCGCGCCGACCATGTCGGCAGCCTTCTCCGTCCGCCGGCCGTGCACGCCGCCCGATCCCAACACGCCGCCGGTGAGATCTCCGCCGATGACCTGCGCGCCGTCGAGAATGCGGCCATCGCCGACGTCGTACGGATGCAGGAAGACGTCGGCCTGCGGTCGGCGACCGATGGCGAGTTCCGCCGCACGTCCTGGCACATGGACTTCATCTACCAACTTGGCGGCGTACACCAAGCCGACGAGAAGCTCAAAGTCCAGTTCTTCAACGATGCCGGCACACTCGACTTCGCATCGGCCGCCCTGCTCGTCGACGAGCCGATCACGTTGCCGCGCACCATTTTCGCCGACGCGTACGAGTTCCTCGCCGGCCAGGTCCGTACGGCCACGCCGAAGATCACCATCCCGTCACCGAGCATGGTGCACTACCGCGGTGGTCGAGCCGCCATCTCGACCGCGGTATACCCGGAGTTGGACGCGTTCTGGGACGACCTGTCGGCCGCGTACGCCGCCGAGGTGCGCGGCCTGGCCGAGCTCGGCTGCACGTACCTGCAGCTGGACGACACCAGCCTCGCCTACCTGAACGACCCGCGGCAGCGCGAGATGCTCGCTGCCCACGGCGGCGACCCGCTGCACCAGCACGAGCGCTACATCGCCCAGGTCAACAAGGCCATCGCCGGCCGGCCCGCCGGCATGTCGGTGACGACGCACATGTGCCGCGGGAATTTCCGCTCGTCGTGGGCCGCGGCCGGCGGCTATGACTTCGTCGCCGAAGCGCTGTTCTCCTCGCTCGAGGTCGACGGCTTCTTTCTGGAGTACGACGATGAACGGTCCGGATCGTTCGAGCCTCTGCGTTTCGTACCCCCGGGCAAGATGGTCGTCCTCGGTCTCGTCACCACCAAACGCGGCCAGTTGGAGAGCAAGGACAACCTGAAGCGACGCATCGACGAGGCGAGCCGCTATGTGCCGCTGTCGCAACTCTGCCTGTCGCCGCAGTGCGGCTTCTCGTCCACAGTGGAGGGCAACGTGCTGACCTACGACGAGGAGGTCGCCAAACTTCGGCTCATCGTCGAGACGGCGACCGAGGTGTGGGGCGACCAATAGTGAGGTCGTCCCGCTACCGCAGCGGGGCTTGGCACGTGCCGGCGGAAGTCACGTGGCCGGCGTCACGACCGCGTCCGGGGTAAATGCGGCGCGGCCCGGCCGGTCCGGTGCGAGGATCGTCGGGAGGGGCGCCGGCCGGTGGCCCCGGGTCGATGCGGAGGTGAGATGACCCAGACGAATGGCGGCTTTCCCGCCACATTGTCACAGCCGGCGCAACGGGCACTCGCGTCGGCCGGCTTCACCCGTTTGGAAGAGCTCACCACGGTCAGCGAAACCGAGCTCGGCAAGCTGCACGGCATGGGGCCCAAGGCCATCCGGCAGCTCCGCGACGCGCTGGCCGAGCGAAGCCTGTCGTTCGCTCCGAAGGGCTGACGCGCCCGGTCGGAAAGTCCTCGTACCCGACTTATCTTGATCTTGCTCTTGTGACGCAAAACCGGACATAGCCGGCGGTGGCTCGCTACGGTGAACGTGATGCCATCAGCGCCGCGCTCCCTACCGCCGGACGTCTCCGTGATCGTCGGCGCCTACGACGCGATGCCCTACCTGGCCGACTGCATCTCGTCGGCGGTGAATCAGTCGATCGACCCCGGCCGGGTGGAAATCATCGCGGTCGACGACGGCTCCCGCGACGGCTCCGGTGAGCTGCTCGACGAGGCGGCGGCGGTGACGCCGAACCTGCGGGTCATCCATCAAGAAAACTCCGGCAACGCGGCGCGGCCGCGCAACGTCGGGCTGGACAACGCCTCCGGGCGGTACGTGTTCCTGATGGACGCCGACGACATGCTCGGGCCGGAGGCCCTGGAACGCATGATCGGCACGGCCGACGCCAACGGGTCCGACGTCGTCCTCGGGCGGATGGCTCCCATCGGCCGGCGCAAGGTTCCCACATCGATGTTCACTCACAACCAGCCGTCCGCGGACCTCTACCGGTCACGGGTATACCGGTCGCTGCGGGTTCAACGGCTGTTCCGGCGCGAGATGCTGGAACGGCACCACATGCGCTTCCCCGAACTCACGTTGGGCGAGGACCAGCCGTTCGCCGCGCTCGCGTTCCTCAACGCTCGCGTGATCAGCGTCGTCGCCGACTACGACTGCTACCACCTGCGCGAACGGGACGGGCGCAATCTCACCGTACGGATGGCCGATTCGCTGCGCTGGGTCGCGACGTTGGAATACCTGCTGCCGCTCGTCGCCTCGCGCGTGCCGGCCGGTCGACGGCGCGATGTGTTGATGCGCAAGCATTTCGACGATGCGATGCGCGAAGCGTTCGGCCCCCATTTCCTGAGGCACGACCGGTCGACGCAGATCGCGGTGGTCGACCGGGTCGGGCGTCTGATGGACGCCTACTACACGCGCCGGGTCGCCGCGCGGCAGTCGAAGTTGGTCCGCTTCGCGTTCGACCGCGTCGCGGCGGCGGATGTCGACGGGGTCGTTGCGGCCGCCCGGGCCCGCCGCGCCGGCGGCCAGGCGGTAGAAGAGTTGACCGCCGGCATGACCGAACCGGCGACCGTGCGATGGTCGCGGTCGATCGGTCGGCTGCGTCGACTGCCGCGCCGTACAGCCTGACCGCCGCGGCCGA
>DATCXD010000645.1:0-3511 GCA_036566005.1 Micromonosporaceae bacterium
GGCTGCGGATCGCGGATCCGTGCTCGCACAGCCACTGCAGCTGGTCGTCGTCGAGCTTCTCGAACAGGAACAGCGTCCGCAACTCGTTGACGTCGCAGGGCACCCGCTCCTCGGTCGGACCGGCGGCGCACGATGCATCCGTCGCGGCGGCGGCATCGCCCGTGTTCAGTTCGTCGGCCACGTCATGATCCTTCCGTCACGCTCCGTCAAGGTGATCACGGGTCGAGGTGATCGTGGGTCGATGTGATCGTGGTTGGTCGATGGCCGTCACAGACCTTCGAGATACCGGTGCACCAGCATGACGGCCATCGCGCCCTCCCCCACCGCGGAGGCGACGCGCTTGGCCGACTCGGCCCGGGCATCCCCGGCGACGAAGACTCCGGGAACGCTCGTCTCCAGGTGGAACGGTTGGCGTTCCAAATCCCATCCCGGTACGGGCTGCCCATCTACGGTCAGGTCCGGACCGGCAATGACGAAGCCACGCCGGTCGCGGATCAGCATGCCGTCGAGCCACTCCGTGCGGGGCAGCGCGCCGATGAACACGAACAACCAGCCGGCCTCGACGTGCTCGATCTCGCCGGTCGTGCTGTCCCGGAGCGTCAGCCGTTCGAGGTGGTCGTCGCCGTGCGCCTCGATCACCTCGGTGCACGTACGCACCGTGATGTTCTCGATGTCGCCGATCTGCTGGATCAGGTAGTAGGACATCGACTCCTGCAGCGACTTGCCGCGCACGAGAATGGTCACCGACCGGGCGGCGCGGGCCAGGTAGACGGCGGCCTGCCCGGCCGAGTTCGCGCCGCCGACGATGTAGACGTCCTGGTCGGCACAGTTGGCCGCCTCGGTGAGCGCAGAGCCGTAGTAGACACCCCGGCCGGTCAGCCGGTCCAGACCGGTCGCGCCGAGCTGCCGGTAGGACACTCCGGTGGCGAGGATCACCGTGTGGCCGTCGATCCAAGCGCCGTCGGCGAAGCGTACGGTCCGCGCGGCGCCGTTGGCTTCCAGCGCCACCACGTCACGGGTCGTGATCAGTTCCGCCCCGAACTTGACCGCCTGCCGGCGGGCCCGATCGGTGAGCTGCGCGCCCGACACGCCGTCGGGGAAACCGAGGTAGTTCTCGATCCGGGAACTCTGGCCGGCCTGGCCGCCCGTGGCGATCGCCTCCACCAGCACCGTACGCAGGCCTTCGGACGCTCCGTACACGGCCGCGCCGAGCCCGGCCGGGCCGCCGCCGACGACGATCAGGTCGTAGAAGTCGGAACTGGGCTGGGTCGACAGGCCGACGCGCTCGGCCAGTTGGGCATCCGTCGGCGCCACGAGCGGGTCGCCGTCCGGCGTCACGATGAGCGGCAGGGTCCGGGCGTCGACGCCGGCCGCATCCAGTAGCCGCGCGCCCTCCGGCGTGTCCGACGAATACCACCGGTACGGCACCTGATTGCGGGCCAGGAACTCGCGGACCGCCGAGGACCGCGCCGACCACCGGTGGCCGACGACCTTCGTCTCCTGGACCGGCCGGAAGTCGACGGCGCGCCACGATTCGAGCTGAGCGTCGATCACCGGGTAGAGCTTCTCCTCCGGCGGGTCCCACGGCTTGAGCAGGTAATAGTCCAGGTCGACGACGTTGATCGCCTCGATCGCGGCACCGGTGTCCGCATATGCGGTCAGCAGGATGCGCCGCGCCTGCGGATACAGATCCATGGCGGCCTCGAGAAACTGGAGGCCGCTCATCTGTGGCATCCGGTAGTCGGCGAGCAGCACGGCGACCGTGTCGCCGCGTAGTTTCATCTCACGCAGCGCGTCAAGCGCCTGCTCGCCCGACTCGGCCCGGACGATGCGGTAGTGATCCCCGTAGTGCCGGCGCAGGTCACGCGCCACCGCACGGGACACCCCCGGGTCGTCATCGACGGTCAGGATCGACGGTCGTGCTGGTGCGGTCGGGTTAGCGGGATTGGTCGCCACCGCCACGCGATCTCCCTCCGGGACGGCTTTCCGGAACGCCTTCCGAATTACCCACCCTATGGCGCCGTCCGCGACAGGCAATCAACTAGGCGAAACGCACCTGCATGTCCGAAATTGAGGCCCCGAAGAGGGCGCCTCGACAACTCAGTGCCAAGAGGGCGCCGCGATTATTCACCGCCGAGAGGGCGCCGCGATCGGTCGCCGACGACGGACACGCGGCGTCAGGCGTACCCGGGAAACGCTCCAAACGCCTAACGATGCGCCGGCGAGTGGCCGACGGAGGCCGATTTGGTGGCGTGCGGCGCTGGCGAATGATGGGAGCCGTCGGCGCCGAGCGCGGTGCCGGACGCGACGAACGCGTAGATCACCAGCACGGCGCTGGAGACGACCGCGGCCCAGAACGTGACCCATTTCGTTTTGCGGGCTTCGCGTTCCCGCCCGGCCTGCACCCGATGCGTCTGCCAGGCCAGCGTGTTATGCCGCCATCGCATGCCCGCCCAGAATGCGACCACGATGCCGACGGCTACGAGCAGTAGCGCCCCCGGACCCACGTTTGCAACGATATGTGTCGATCAAGGTGTTGGGAAGGGGTTATCCAGCCCAGTGTGGCAATCTGTCCGGATGATCGTCACGGCCCGCCTGTTGCTGCGACCACCGATGGTGACCGACGCGAGGGATGCCCTGGCGATGCTGTCCGATGCGGACACTCGCACGTGGAATCCCGCGCGCTCGGTCGTCGACCTGGATAGCGCCGCACGATGGTGCGCCGACCTCGCCGACTGGTCCGGGGGCGACCATGCGAGCTGGTCGGTTCTCGATCGGCAGACGCAAGCGTTCCTGGGTTTAGTGTCCGTGCACAGCATCAACCCCACCCAGGCCGACGCCGAGATCGGCTATCGGGTCAGCCCACCCGCGCGCGGTCGGGGGGTCGCCACCGAGGCGGTGGCCGCCGCGAGCGCCTGGGCCTTTGACAACCTTTCCCTGGTACGGATCGAGCTCGCCCACGCGGTGGCCAACCCCGCGTCGTGCACGGTCGCGCTGCGCGCCGGCTATCCGCTCGAGGGAATGCTTCGGCAGTCCTTCGTGTACGGCGACGGCCAGCGCTACGACGAACACCTGCACGCGCGGCTGATGACCGACCCGCCGCCGGCCGTAGCCCGGTCGGGGTGACCGTAAGCTCGATCGAAGCGACGGCGCGTGGCTCGTGTGACCTTGGTGACCCGACCACGGGGTCGACGTCCGGCCGCCGCCGGGCCGGACGCCACAATGGGCGTGAATCGCGACGGAGTTCGGAGTGTCGCCGCGAAGTGTCGGTCCGGCCTGGTAGGAAGGCTGCAATCAGACGAGTGTTCGGAGGATCGCGATGGTTGCGCGCGGATCGTCGACCGGATTGACCACACAAGACCTCAACGGGATTCGCACGACGCTGGCATCGGGTCGCAAACCCAAGGTCGTGTTCACCGAGGCGGCCGGTCAGATCGCCGGGCAGGCGGGCCAGGTGGTCGCGCTGCGCGATCCGGCCGACGACGAGTGGGTCGTGGTCCGCTTCGGCCGC
>DATCXD010000656.1:0-13605 GCA_036566005.1 Micromonosporaceae bacterium
GCCCGCGCGCACCAGCACGCCGCCGGGGCACGTCGCGGCGCTGATTCGCAGGCCGAACCACCCGGCGGAGTCGGCGTCGAGCCGGCCGATCACGCGCTGGGCCGCTCCCGCGGCGGGTTGACCACGAAGCTGCATCTGGGATGCGAACAAGGCCAGAAACCGCTGTCGATCGTGCTCACCGCCGGGCAGCGCGGCGACAACCCGCAGTTCATCACCGTGCTCGACGGGATCCGGGTACCCCGCCTGCACGGTGGCCGGCCCCGGACCCGCCCGGACCGGGTCCTGGCCGACAAGGCGTACACCAGCAAGGGGACCCGCTGTTACCTGCGTCGGCGGGGTATCAAGGCAACCATCCCGTCGAAGGCCGATCAGGACACCAACCGGCGCAAGCGCGGCGCGAAGGGCGGCCGACCACCCGCCTTCGACGCCGAAATCTATAAGCAGCGCCACGCTGTCGAGTGCGGGATCAATCGACTCAAACGCAACCGATCCGTCGCCACCCGCTTCGACAAACTCGCCGTGCGCTACGAGGCCACCGTACACATCGCCGCGATCAACGAATGGCTCTAACCCGACTTTGGTACACGCCCTAGCGGTGTTCAACCGTACGTTGGTGTGCAGCATCGCGTAGAGGTTGGCCATCGGGCGGAAGATCCATACCGGCAAGCTCAACGGCTTCGGCGCGCCGAAGGCCGCCGCGGTAGCGGTGATCTGATCGCCGAAGCTCATCGGGGCATCGTCGGCGATGTTGTACGCCGCACCGGGGCGCCCACGCTCGATGGCGGCTAGGACGGCCGCAGCCGCGTCGTCGAGGTGCACCCACGGCAGGACCATGCCCTTCGTCCTCGGCGCCGGCATCATGCGCTTGCGCAGCGACGCGACGATCGGCTCGGTGCCACCGGGTCCGTAGAACAGGCCGAAGCGCAGCGACACGCCGTCGAGTCCGGGCGTCCCGAACGTCAGCTCCTCCTTGGTACGGAAGGCATCGAGGTGCGCCGCAACCCGCGGGTCGCGTTGGCGCGGTGCCCACGGCGCGTCCTCGGTCAGCGGGACCGCTCCATGGTCGGTGTACCCGTACCCGAAAACCATCGACTCGGTGATGAAGCGCGAGGCGCCGACGGCGCGGGACGCGTCGATGAGATTGCGCATTCCCCGGGTCCGCAACGTGTCGGTGGCGGCCATGTCGCGGTGGAACATCGGCGGTTTGGCCAGCGCGGTCGCGGCGTGGACCACCACGTCGGCGTGGTGACCATCGACGGCCCGCAGCAACTGGTCGCGGTCATTCAGGTCGGCCCGGATCGCGTTACCCGGGCCGCGGCCGACGCCGAGCACGACGTAGCCGTGATCGGTGAGGACGCGGGTGATGTTGCGACCGAACACGCCGGACGCCCCGGCCAGGAGAACGGTATTCGATGTAGTCATACCAGCTAGACCGGGCGGCCCCGCCGGATGTGACATGCCGTGATCCCGCTCACGGCGTCCCTCTGAAGGTTCGGCGGTAGGTGGCCGGTGCCACGCCGATCGCGGCGTGCAGGTGCTGGCGTAACGACGTCGCCGTGCCGAAACCGGCCGCCACGGCGACCCGGTCGATCGGCAGGTCCGTCGTTTCCAGCAGTCGCCGCGCTTGTTCGACCCGCTGGTAGGTGATCCATCGGCCCGGACTCATCCCGGCCTCGGCGCGGAACCGTCGGGTGAACGTACGCACGCTCATCCGGGCGTGCTTGGCCATCGCGGCCAGATCGATGTCCTCGTGGAGCCGCTCGATGGCCCAGTTCCGGGCGACCGTCGTGCTCACGTCGCTCGGCGCGGGCATGGGCCGCTCGATGTACTGCGACTGCCCGCCGTCCCGCCACGGCGCCACCACGCCGCGCCGGGCGGCCCTATTGGCCACATCGCTGCCGTGATCGCTGCGTACGACGTGCAGGCAGAGGTCGATTCCGGCCGACACTCCGGCCGAGGTCAGCACCTCGCCGTCGTCGACGAACAGCACGTCCGGGTCGAGATCCACATTCGGGTAGTACGAGCGGAATTTCTCGGCCCAGGCCCAGTGCGTGGTGGCCGGCCGACCATCGAGGAGTCCGGCCGCCGCGAGTACGAAGGCACCCGTACAGATGCTCATGATCCGCGTACCGGGCCGTATCCGGTCGAACGCTCCCCGGACCCGCGGGTCGAGCGTCGGGCCGAGGTGCGGCGAACGGACGGCGTCGATGCCGGCGACGACGACGGAGTCGGCGCGCTCGAGCTCTTCGGGGCCGTGGTCCGGCGTGATGGTGAATCCGGCCGAGCTGCGAACGGGCGCACCGTCGACGGTCACAATCCGCACGTCGTACAGCCGCCGAAGCTCGGTGTCGCGCGCCGAGTGGAAGATCTGGCTGGGTACGCCGAGGTCGAACGCGATCACTTCGTCCAGCGCGAGGAGGGCGATGCGATGTCGCACAGGACGCTCCGTCGGCGTCGGCGTCGGCGTCGGCGCCGGCGCGTCGCACGCGATCGCTGGCTCGGTCATGGCCTGATCCTTTCACATGATGGCATTCCAGCCACTGTCCGACCGGGTGCCGATACCGGAAGATCAGTCCGTGACCATCCTCGCCGATGAGCCGACAGCGGAGCGCCGCCGATCTTCCAAGATCCACCGAGCCTGGTTCGTCGCCGGCGCAACGTTGATCGCGACCGTGGGAGCGGCCGGCTTCCGCGCCACTCCCGGGGTCATGATCGACCCGTTGCAGCATGCCTTCGGCTGGTCGACCGCGTCGATCTCCGCCGCCGTATCGGTCAACCTCCTGCTCTACGGCCTGACCGCACCGTTCGCCGCGGCGCTGATGGAACGATTCGGGCTCCGTCGCGTCGTCGGGATCGCGCTGTTGCTGGTCTCCGCCGGCAGCGGCCTGACCGTCTTCATGACGGCCAGCTGGCAGCTCGTGCTGTGCTGGGGTGTGCTGGTCGGGCTCGGCACCGGGTCGATGGCGCTCGCGTTCGTGGCCACGGTCACCAGCCGGTGGTTCGTTCGCCATCGCGGCCTGGTCACCGGCATCCTCACCGCCGGCGGTGCGACCGGGCAGCTCATCTTCCTGCCCGTACTCGCGCAGGTCATCGCCGCACACGGCTGGAAGGCCGCTTCGCTGACGGTGGCCGGCGGGGCATTGCTGGTCGCGCCGATCGCGGCCTGGCTGCTGCGCGACTACCCCGGCGACATCGGGGTTCAGCCGTTCGGCGGCACGCATGCCGAGGCGGCGCACCGCCCCGAGTCGGTCGCGGGGGACGAGCCCGGACCGGCCCCCCGCGCGCTGAGCGCGCTGCGCATGGCCTCACGCACGTCCGCGTTCTGGTTCCTCGTCGGCGGCTTCGCCATCTGCGGTGCCAGTACCAACGGCCTGGTGGGTACGCATTTCATCCCGGCCGCCCACGATCACGGGCTGCCGCAGACCACGGCCGCGAGCCTGCTTGCGCTCGTGGGCGTGTTCGACATCGTCGGTACGGTCTTCTCCGGGTTCTTGACCGACCGGATCGATTCGCGCGTGCTGCTGGGCTTCTACTACGCGCTGCGTGGACTCTCGTTGATCGTGCTGCCCGATCTGTTCGCCGGTTCCACGCATCCGTCGATGCTCGTATTTATAGTCTTTTATGGGTTGGATTGGGTCGCCACCGTGCCCCCGACGATCGCGCTGTGCCGGCAGCATTTCGGCACATCGGGATCGATCGTGTTCGGCTGGGTGTTCGCGGCGCACCAGGTCGGCGCGGCGATCGCCGCGACCGGTGCGGCCCTCATCCGCGACCAACTCGGCGCCTACACGGCGGCTTGGTATTCGGCCGGTTTCCTGTGCCTGTTCGCGGCCGTGTTCTCCCTGCTGGTCCGCGCTCCGGGCGCGTCGCGGCCACGGTGGCGCATCGCGTCCGCGTAACCGTCGAGTCCGCCGGTCGCTTCGACTGCCATTTTGGTTTCGCCGGGCCCTGGGCTCTCGACCACCCTGGGCTCTCGACCGCCACTTGTACGGAACTACGAGCCGCGGACGGCCGTTGGCCGCCCAACTTCCGTACAAATGAGGGCCGAAGGCGGGGCCGAGGCCGAAGGCGGGGCGGGCCGGCCGAGGCCCAGGCCGAAGGCGGGGCCGAGGCCGAAGACGAAGGCCGAGGGCTCAGGACCAAGGCCGACGGCCGAGGGACGGGGCCAGCGTCTTAAGGCTCGAACTTGTAGCCGAGGCCGCGCACCGTGATCAGGTAGCGCGGCGCCGACGGCTCCGGCTCGATCTTGGTGCGGAGACGCTTGACGTGGACGTCGAGCGTCTTCGTGTCGCCGACGTAGTCAGCGCCCCAGACCCGGTCGATCAACTGGCCGCGGGTGAGCACCCGGCCGGCGTTGCGCAGTAGCAGTTCGAGTAGGTCGAACTCTTTCAACGGCAGCAGTACGGTCTCGCCGGCGACGCTCACAACGTGCCGCTCGACGTCCATCCGGACCGGTCCGGCCGAGAGCGTCGACGCGGCCCCCTCGACCGCCTCGGCCGCGTTGCGACGCAGCACCGCCCGAATCCGGGCGACAAGCTCACGCGGCGAGTAGGGCTTCGTCACGTAGTCGTCGGCACCGATCTCCAACCCGACCACCTTGTCGATCTCGCCGTCCCGGGCGGTCACCATGATGATCGGCACATGCGAACGCGTACGCAGGTTCCGGCACACGTCGGTGCCGGACATCTCGGGCAGGTTCAAATCGAGCAGGACTATGTCCGCGCCCGTACGGTCGAACTCGGTCAGCGCCTGCGGACCGGTGGCCGCGACCGAGACCTCGAACCCTTCCTTGCGAAGCATGTAGGACAGGGCATCGGAGAATGAGTCCTCGTCTTCCACCACGAGCACGCGTGACACTAGCGGCCTCCAATCGTTTCGCTGCGAGTGGCGGCACCTGCGCCCACCCCAGCTGACGTCGGGAGCGGCAGGGCTCCGTCGGGCGGTGGCATCGGCAAGCGCAAGGTGAACGTCGAACCAACCCCGGCGACGCTCCGGACCTCGACGCGGCCGCCATTGTTCGTCGCGATGTGTTTGACGATGGCCAGACCCAATCCGGTGCCGCCGGTCGACCGCGACCGGGCCCGATCGGCCCGGTAGAAACGCTCGAAGATCCGATCGAGATCCTTGGCTTCGATGCCGATGCCGTGGTCCGTGACCGACAGGACAACCTCGTTGCCGTCCGCCGCCGATTCAACGAGGATCGCCGGTTCGTCGGACGACGTCGGGCCGGGCGGCGGATTGTCGACGCCGTGCGACGGGCCGCCGCGCGAAGATGTGGCCGGGCCCGCGACGGCGACCGCGCCAATCACGCTGTTGGCCGCGTTGCTGCCGTTGGTATTAGCTGAGTTGAGTCCGTTGGCGGCGTTGCTGCCGTTGACGGTCGCCACCGACGGAGACGCCTCCGGCGAGTAGGCGATGGCGTTCTCGACCAGGTTCGCGAGCGCGGTGACGAATTGGCCCGCGCTGCCGTACGCCACGAGGCCCCGCGTACCCCGCCAACCGATCTCGAAGCCCTTCGCCGACGCGGTCGTCCGGGTCCGGTCGATCACCTCGGCGATCATGGGATCGATCGGCACCGGTTCCGGGTTGGGCAGCGGTTCGCCGCCCTGCAATCGGGACAGCTCCAGCAGTTCGATGACCAGCCGGCCGAGCCGGTCGGACTCGTACCGGATCCGCTCGGCGAAGCGGCGGGCGGCTTGCGGGTCCGCGCCCTGTTCATCGTCCATCGCGTCGGCGAGCGCCTCGGCCAGGAGCTGGAGGGCGCCGACGGGGGTCTTCAGCTCGTGGCTCACGTTGGCGACGAAGTCGCGACGCACCCGGCTCAGCCGATGCGACTCGGTAACGTCGAGTGCCTCGATCGTCACGTGGCCGCCGTCGAGGGCAACGGCCCGGATATGTACGCCGAGCGGCTCGACGTCGCGCCCACGGGGCATGTCGAGTTCTACCTCGCGACGGGTCCCGCTCCGTCGAGCCTGACCGGCCAACGTACGGATGATGGCGTGCGCGACCGCGGCTCGGCCGGCAATGCCCGGTCGGACCAGGCCCATCTCGTGAGCGGACGGGTTGACGAGCACCGGCCGGTCCTCGCCGTCCAGCACGAGCACGCCGACTCGCAAGGCGTCGAGGCTGCGCCGACCCAGCCCCTTGCTGCTACGCGTCCACTCCACGCTGTGATCGTAGGTCCCGCGTTTACCAGATGAACACACCAAATACGGCAAAACGGACCGCAATCGTGGAATGTTCACCGGTACGCCCGGCCACGTTCACCCAGGTTCACGCTGGCGATGCCGCCGCGGCCTAGAGTTCACCGCGTACCGGCCGCGGTCGCCACGGGTCCGGGCATCGACACCTTACGTTGGAGAGGCCATGCGCGACGAATTCCGAGCCGACCTTATCCAGGTCAACCACCTGTTGGTGGACATGGCCGACGAGGCCCGCTCGGCCATGCGGCAGGCCACAACAGCTCTGCTCAGCGCCGACGAGACCGAGGCCGAGCAGGTGATGCTGACCGACAACGAGATCGATGCGCTCTACCACCGGATCGAGGAGCGGGTCTACGACCTGCTCGCCCGGCAGGCACCGGTCGCGTCCGATCTACGCGCGGTGATCATGGCGCTGCGGGTGGCCGACGATCTTGAGCGCATGGGCGATCTCGCCGAGCACATCGCGAAGATCGCACTCCGGCGGCGGCCGGCGATTGCCGTACCAGAGGAGTTGCGCCCGGTCATCCAGGAGATGGCCGACGTGGCCGACCGGATCGCCGAAAAGAGCGTCGCGGTGCTGTCGACGTCCGACATCGAGCGGGCGGCCGAACTCGAAGCCGACGACGATCAGATGGACGACCTGCACCGGCAGCTGCTCGCATTCATGCTCGGCGCGGCCTGGCGACACGGCGTCGAGGCGGCCATCGACGGCGCGCTCATCGGGCGCTACTACGAGCGCTTCGCCGACCACGCCGTGAACGCGGGCAAGCAGGTCGTCTTCCTCGTCACCGGCGAGGCCGTTACCGCCTGACAGTCGCCGGAGCGCTCGGCCTCCGCCTATCCACAGCCGGATAACTCGGGATTCCACGCGGCCTCGATCCGGCCGGACACTGTCCGGATGCCACGGAAGGCGTCGTGCCCACCGGAATTGTGTCGCGGCCCGTTCCGCGCGAGCGATGCCATCCGGACCGGTCTGGTCACCGCGGCGCAGATCCGCAGCTCCGCCTGGCGCCGGCTCTACCGCGACGTGTACGTCTGGGCAGATCTGGCGGCGACCCACGCAACACGGATCGCCGGTGCTCTCCTCCTCGTTCCGACCGGAGCGGTCGTCGCCGGAGCAGTCGTCGCGGGAACGTCCGCCGCGTCGGTTTACGGCGTGCGCCTCGGTGACGACGACCGACCCGTCGAGGTACGGTCGCCGGTCCCATGGGGGCCGGTGGACGGCATCACGATTCACATCGGTGCGATCCAGCCGCACACGAGGACGACACATCGCGGAATCCCAGTAACAACAGTGCTGCAAACGGCGGCCGACCTCGGACGCTGGCTGCCGCTGATCGACGCGGTGCCATGGATCGACGCGTTGTTGAGACAACGGGCGAAGACCCATGCCGATGCGATGGCCTATTCGACCACGCTTTCCGGTCCCGGATCGCGAATGGCAAAGCGCGCGTTGCGGCTGTGCGATCCGCGAGCCGAGTCGTCGCCGGAGTCAGTGCTGCGAGTGCATCTACACCTCGCTGGCGTTCCGGTTGTCGCCCAGCACTGGGTCATGCGCGGCGGCGAGGTCGTTGCCTGCGTTGACCTCGCCCTCCCAGATATCCGCCTGGCGATCGAGTACGACGGCCAATGGCACGCTGACCATCGCCAGCTCGGGCGTGATCGGGCGCGACTTCGTGAGCTCAACCAGGCTGGCTGGTACGTCTATCACGTGACAAAGGAAGACTTGCGCAATCCGGACGCGCTGGTTCGCAACATCAAGGCCGTCATCGAGACCCTTCGCCGATCAAGGGGTTGATGCTGCTATCCACGTCCGGATAACAGCATCAACCCCAAGATCTCGCGGAAACTCGCGCGGAACGCAGCGCGCCAAGACCTCAGCGGCCCTGGTTGGCCACCGCCGCGGCGGCTTCCATCGCCGCCTCCGGGTCGAGGTACTCGCCACCGGGCTTGACCGGGAGCAGCGTGGCCGGGTCGATGTCGTACCGCAGCGGAATGCCGGTCGGGATGTTCAGCGCCGCGATGTCCTCGTCGGAGATGCCGTCGAGGTGCTTGACCAGCGCCCGCAGCGAGTTGCCGTGCGCCGCGATCAGCACCGTACGCCCAACGCGCAGATCCGGCACCACGCTGTCGTACCAGTAGGGCAGCGCCCGCACCAGGACATCCTTCAAGCATTCGGTGCGAGGCCGGGCATCGGGCGGCAGCGTGCCGTAACGCGGGTCATCGAACTGGGAGTACGCATCGTCGGCCGGGATCGGTGGCGGTGGCACGTCGTACGACCGGCGCCACAGCATGAACTGCTCCTCGCCGAATTCCTGCAGCGTCTGCTTCTTGTCCTTGCCCTGCAGGGCGCCGTAATGCCGCTCGTTGAGCCGCCATGACCGCGACACCGGGACCCAATGCCGATCCGTCACGTGCAGCGCGATCTCGGCCGTCCGGATCGCCCGCCGCAGCACCGATGTGTGAACCACATCGGGCAGCAGGCCGTGTTCGCGCAGCATCTCGCCGCCGCGGCGCGCCTCCTCCTCGCCACCGGCGGACAGGTCGACGTCGACCCAGCCGGTGAACAGGTTCTTCGCGTTCCACTCGCTCTCACCGTGGCGGAGCAGGATCAACGTGTGCGGCTCAGTCATGCGGTTATTGTCTCGCGCCGGCATCGACGAGCCGTCACCACCTACCGCGGCCGCCCGCAACGTGGGACCCCACGCACGGACCCGTAGCGCTAGCCTGATCGTCGTGACCGAGCGGAGATGGGACGTCCTTCTCGTCGGTGGCCCGTCCGGCGCCGGCAAAAGCTCGCTCGCCTATCCGTTGGCCCGCGAGATGGGCGTTCCAGTGCTGGAGATCGATGACATCGTGTGCGCCCTGCAGGCGGTGACGACTCCGGAGCAACAGCCCGAGCTCTTCTATTGGCAGACTCACCCCGAGGCGCTCGACGCGCCCGCCGACGAAATCATGCGACAGGGCATCGCGCTCACGGCCGCGCTCGAGCCCGCACTGGCCGCGGTCGTCGGCAACCACCTCGAAACCGACATGCCGGTGGTCATTGAGGGAGATTTCCTGCGGCCTTCGTTCGCGGTCCAATCCGGGTACGCCGGTCAGCCGGCCGGACGACGGGTACGGGGAATCTTCGTGCTGGAGGATGATCCGGCGCAGGTCGCGGCGAACTATGCGGCCCGAGAGCCCGATTCCGGTGAGCAGAAGGCGCGTGCCGAGGTCAGCGTCGCCTGGTCTCGATGGCTCGCGGAGGAGGCGCATCGGCATGGCGTACCCGCGATTGCGTCTCGGCCATGGACGGACCTGATCTTCCGGGCGCACGCCGCCCTCGGCGGAACGTGAGCCCGGCCGTGGCACACATCGGTGGGCGTCGACCGGGCCGAATGATTGCTGCCGGTGGTCTTGCGGTCGTGTTGCTCGTGGCCTGCTCCCCGGACCGGGTCGCGGTGCAACCCACGTCACGGGCCACCGAGGCGACCGCGGGCTCGTGCGACGCCGATGGCATGACGGCCGAATGGGAGTCGTTCGCTCAGGACTTCAACAACGGTTCGGTCGATCTCGACACGTACTTCGCGCCGGACTTCCAGGTCTGGGTCGACCCCACCAATCAGTACGAGGGCGGGGCGTCGCGACCACAGCTAGCCCAGCATCTTGCCGATCTCCACCAGCACGGGGCGCAATTCCCGACCGATGTCGAGTTTGCCCTCGACGACCGGACGACGGGCATCTACGAATACGCCGGCACATTTCACGCCGTAGCACAGCTGAATTGCATAACGGATCGCATCCGGACCGTGGCAATTAGTAACTGGGCGCCGGGCATGGCCGGCGCGCCACCATACTGACTCAGTCGGGGTCGGGCGCGTGATCAGTGTCCGGCGCGAGATGTTGGAACGCTCGTAGGTTCGCGGTCGACTCGCCGCGTGATACCCGCCAGGCCCACTCTCGGCGGATCGAGGACTCGAAGCCGATCTCCAGCATCGTGTCGAAGTTCTCGTCGGCGTACGTCAGCACGGCCCCCAACAGCCGGTCCACCTCATCCGCCGTGACGGCGTGCAGCGGTGTGCGACCGGTCAGATAGACGTCACCGACCGCGTCGATGGAGAAGGCGACGCCGTACATCCGGGCGTTGTGCTGGAGCAGGAAGGACCAGAGTTGCTCGCGCCGTTCGTCGGGCTGCCGCATGACGAATGCTTCGATGCGGAGTGCGTGCGCGCCGACGATCAAGTTCACGGCCGTCTTGAGCTTGTGCGTGCCGGGCAGCATCACCACGTACGACGAGTCGCCGGTCCGCTCCCACTCCAGCTCTCGTTCGGTGAGGGCGGCCTCGATGACCGACCGGGCCGCGGCACCGGCGTCGGTCATACGACCGCGCCGACCGGATCGCGTTGCAGCACGCGACTGAGCTCGGCATTGATGCGGGCACGCTGCTCGGACATGGCTTCACGGTAGACCGCGAGCAGCCCGGATGCCGTACGGCTCCAGGAGTAGCCACGGGCATGGTCGACCGCCCCGGCAGCGAGCTGGCGACGCCGGCCGGGTTCGATCATCAGGTCACCCAGGACCTTCGCCCAGTCGTCGGACCGATGTCCGTCGATCAGGACACCGGAGATCTCATCCCGGACGGCCGTGACCAGCCCGCCGACCGCGGCCGCGACGACCGGGGTGCCGCAGGCCTGGGCTTCCAGCGCCACCAGTCCGAACGATTCGTTGTAGCTCGGCACCGCGACCACATCGGCGGCGCGGTAGATGTCGACCAGGGCATCGCCGCGCTGCGGCGGCAGCACGCGTACGCAGTCGGTGACGCCGAGAGAATCAGCGAGCGCGGCAAGATCGAGACCCGACCCACTGTTGCCGCCGACGATCACGACGATGAGACGTTCGGCCGCGATCGGATCGAGTTCACGGAGCCGAGCGACGGACCTCAACAACACATCAGGTGCCTTCAACGGTTGGATGCGCCCGACGAACGCCACGATCTGCCCGTCGACGGGCAGCCCGAACCGCCAGCGGGCCAGTGCGCGCGCCTCGGCTTCGCGACCGGCGGCCGGCCGGAAGCGGTCCAGGTCCACCCCCGGCTCGACCACCGCGACCTGATCGAGGGTCGCGCCGTACAGGTCGATCAGCTCCCCCGACTCGGTCGGCGTGTTCGCGATGAGGTAGTCGCTCGCGGCCACGACCTGCTCCTCGCCGATGACCCGGGCCATCGGCTCGGCGGCGTCACCGGCGGCCAGCATCCGGTTCTTGACCTTGGCGAGGGTGTGCGCGGTGTGCACGAGCGGCACGCCCCAGCGCTCCTTGGCGAGCCAACCGACCTGGCCGGACAGCCAGTAGTGGGAGTGCACGAGGTCGTAGTAGCCGGGCGCGTGGGCAGCCTCGGCCCGCAGGACTCCGGTGGTGAAGGCGCACATCTGCGCCGGTAGATCTTCCTTTGCCAGTCCCTCGAACGGCCCGGCGTTGACATGCCGGACGACCACGCCCGGAGCCATTTCGACGCACGGCGGCAGATCCGACGACGTGGCCCGGGTGAAGATCTCGACCTCGACCCCGGCCGATGCGAGCCGCTTCGCTGTCTCCACGATGTAGACGTTCATCCCACCGGCGTCACCGGTGCCCGGTTGGTCCAAAGGTGAGGTATGTACGGACAATGTGGCGACGCGTCGGGGCAGACGTTCGCTATCAGCGGGGGCCACACTCGCTCCTTTGTCCGGTCGGGGTTCCGGCGCCAATCGAGTTAACCTCAGTTCGGTCTCCGATCTTCCCGACGCGCAACCGATTTACGCGTAGACCCCACACCCCAACGTGACCCACATCTCTCCCAGCGACCGGCGACCAGCCCAACCAGACATCACGCAACCCTCCATGTCACGTTCACCCCGACCGACTCAAGGTCACTAGACCCTTCGTGACCACGTTCACGCGGAAAGCCCGACCACCCGCGGGGGTGACGGACGCCGGATGGGGCAGGTTGCCCACGTCGGGATCAGGCCTGACCGCCCAGAGTGGGCAACCTGCCCCGTCCCAAGCCCAAAGCCCATTCGACCGAAGGACCCTATCCACCGCTAGATTCTCGACATGGCACACACGAAAATCGCCGTCGTCACCGGCGCCTCGAGCGGCATTGGCGCCGCCTCCGCCCGCCGGCTCGCAGCCGAGGGCTTCCATGTCGTCGCGGTTGCCCGTCGCGCCGACCGCCTGGAATCACTGTCGAAGGAGATCCGCGATGCCGGCGGCCAGGTCACGGCCGTACCCGTGGATGTCACGACCGACGCGGACGTGGCCCGGCTCGCCTCGACGGCGGCCGACCTCGACGGCGCGGTGGAATTGCTGGCGAACATTGCCGGTGGCGCGTTCGGGGCCGACCCGGTCGCCTCGTCGTCGGTCGACGACTGGCAGCGGATGTTCGAGGTCAATGTGCTCGGCACACTCCGTGTGACCAAGGCATTGCTCCCCGCATTGGTCGCCAGCGGCCGCGGCACGATCATCGTGATGGGTTCGACCGCCGGCGACATCGTCTACGAAAACGGCGGCGGCTATACCGCGGCCAAGCACGCCGAAACAGCGCTGGTCGGCACGCTGCGGTTGGAGTTGAGCGGCGAGCCGGTACGGGTCATCGAGATCGCGCCCGGCATGGTTCGGACCGACGAGTTCGCGGTCATCCGGTTCGGCGGCGACACGGAGAAGGCGGCGGCCGTCTATGCCGGCGTCGCCGAGCCACTGACCGCCGACGACATCGCCGACTGCGTGGCCTGGTGTGCCACCCGCCCACATCACGTCAATGTGGACAAGTTGGTGATCCGGCCACTCGCGCAGGCCGCACAACACAAGGTCCATCGGGTGTTCGACAACACGTGAGCCGCCCGCCCGCGCGTGGAACCGTCGACCGGCCGGTCGGCCTGGTCACGCGCGGCACGACGAACCCGAACCGGTTGCGCCGAGTTGACTCGTGGATCGTCGACCGGTGCGCAGCCGCGCTCTCGGCTGCGGACGATCCGCTCGTGGTCGACGTCGGCTTCGGCGCGACACCGGTCACGACGGTCGAGTTGCGGTCGCGGTTGCTCGCGGTCCGCGCGGACGTGCGGGTCGTCGGTCTAGAGATCGATCCGGTACGGGTGGCCGCCGCGCAGCTGGCCTCCGCTCCGCCGGGGCTCACGTTTCGGCGAGGCGGTTTCGAGCTCGCGGGTCTGCGCCCGATCGTCGTACGGGCGTTCAACGTGCTCCGGCAGTACGACCAGTCCGCGGTCGCCGGGGCGTGGGCGACGATGACGGATGCGCTCGCGCCCGGCGGCTTCCTCCTCGACGGTACGTGTGACGAGCGTGGCCGGCTCGCGAGCTGGGTGTTGCTCGACTCCGCCGGCCCGATATCGCTCACGCTCGCCGCTCGGCTGGCGAACCTCGATCGGCC
>DATCXD010000669.1:0-5140 GCA_036566005.1 Micromonosporaceae bacterium
CGCCGGGCGGTGGATCGCCGTCCGGTGGATCGCCGCCCCGCGCATCGTCGCCGACCAGGCTCGCGGCTGCCGCGGCGAGCGGCCCGGTGTCGAACTCGACGGCACCAAGGCAATCCGCACCCAGGCAATCGAAATCCGGGGAATCCGCATCCGGGGAATCCGCATCCGGGGAATCGGCATGGGTCACCCGAGGCATGTTAATCGCTTACCTCTTGCGTGTCATCTAGGTGAACCACTACCCTGACGGAAATTCGTCGCTGGGAGGTCAGCACATGGCTGCACGCATACCCTCGGTTCGACCCCGCGCCCTACGCTTGAGTTCCGCGGTCGTTGTCGCGGGAGTCGCCGCGGCCATGGCGCTGTCGGCCTGCTCGCCGAGCGGGTCGGCCTCGGGCAGCAAGTCCGGCTCGGCCAACGGGTCGAGCAATTCCACCTTCGTCGTCGCTCGCACCGGCGATATCGACAAGCTCGATCCGCAGTTGGCCACCGCGTTCCAGACCGAGGAAACGCTCGGCCTGATCTATTCGACGCTGGTCAAGACCGATGCCAACGGCCAGATCCAGGGCGATCTGGCGACCAAGTGGGACACGTCGACCGACGGCAAGACCGTTACGTTCACGCTTCGCAGCGGCGTGACGTGGCAGGACGGCTCGCCGTTCACGTCGGCCGATATCAAGGCGACGCTGACCCGGATCCTCGACCAGTCGACCGGCGCCGTCGCCCGTTCGAACCTGCTCGCGATCGCCAGTGTCGACACGCCGAGCGACACGTCGGTCGTGCTGCACCTGTCACAGCCGTCCGCATCGCTGCTCTACTCGCTCGCGTCGGTGAACTCGTCCATCGAGTCGGCCAAGGACATCAGCGCCGGTACGGTCGGCAAGAAGCCCGACGGGACCGGCCCGTTCGCCTGGAAGCAGTGGGACCAGGGCCAGCAGGTCGTGCTGACGGCGAACAAGAAGTATTACGGCGGCGCGCCGAAGATCGGGACGCTCAAGTTCCGCGTCATCCCGGACGAGTCGTCGATCCTGTCGGGCATGAAGGCCGGCGCGTTCCAGCTCGGCCTGATCTCCGACCCCGGCGTCGCGAAGCAGGCCACCGGAACCGGTTTTCAGCTCGTCAAGCAGCCCGCGCTGTCGTACCACACGCTGATGCTCAACGGCCGGCGCGGACCGCTGGTCAAGCAGGAGGTCCGCGACGCGATCGCCTGCGCCATCGACCGCAACCAGGTGCTGCAGACCGCGGCGTTCGGCGACGGTACGGTCACCGGGCCGATCACCAGCCCCGCATTCGCCTACTCCCCCACCGACGGCCTACCGTGCACGCCGGGCGACACGGCCAAGGCAAAGTCGATGCTTGCCGCGGCCGGATATGCCAATGGCTTTACCCTCAAGACGATCGTCGAGACGGGTGAATACGCCACGTCGGTCGCCGAAGGCCAGAACCTGCAGTCGCAGTTGTCGAAGATCGGGGTGAAGCTGCAGTTGCAGCAGCTGTCGACGTCGCCGTACGTCACGGCGTGGTTGGCCGCCGACTTCGACGCCGCCGTCGCGCTCAACGGCGGCAGCTACGACCCCTACCTGATGTACGGCCGTTACTACGTGACCGGTGGCAGCCTGTCCAAGCCGGCCGGCCTGGACTCGACGACGTTGTCGAATCTGCTCACTCAGGGCAACTCGACGAGCGTCGACAGCGAGCGGCAGACCATCTACAAGAACCTGCAGCAGCAGTTGCTGGCCGAATCGCCGTGGGTCTGGATGTTCCGATCGGACGACTACTACCTCGTCGGGTCGAGCGTCCAGGGCTTCACGCCACGCCCCGACGAGCAGCTGACGTCGCTCGCCACGACGTCCTGACCGACACGACGAGTCAACGAACGGATGACGATGCTGAGCTGGCGGTGGTTCGTGGCGCGGATCGGGGGTGCGGTCATCACGCTCATCGGCGTGACGGTCGTGGTGTTCATCGTGCTTCGCACGATCCCCGGCAACGCGATCACCGCCTCGCTCGGCATCGAGTCCGGCACGCTGACCCCGGCGCAGAAGGCGTCGCTGGAACACTTCTACGGCATTGATAAGCCGTGGGTAGCGCAGCTGTGGACGTGGATCACCGGCGCCCTGAGCGGCAACCTCGGCATCTCACTCACCAGTGGAAAGACGGTCAGCAGCCTCCTGCGCACGGCGCTGCCGGTGACCGTCGAGCTGGCGGTCCTGGCCGCGATGATCGGCACCGCGGCCGGTCTGCTGCTCGGCGTGCTGGCCGGCAGCCGGCCGGGCAAGGTCGGTGACTCGGCGACGCAGGGTTTCGCACTGCTCGGCCTCGCGATCCCCGAGTTCGTGCTCGGCACGGCTGTGGTCGCGATCCTCGCGCAGGCGTTCCACTACTTCCCGGACACCGGCACGTTCGTCCCGCTCACCCAGTCGGTCTCGGGGAATCTGAGCCAGGTCCTCTATCCGGCGCTCGTGCTGGCCGTCGCGTTCGCCGCCAACGTCATGCGTACGACGCGCTCCGAGTACGTCGAGATGGCCGGCGCCGACTACGTACGCACGGCCGAAGGCAAGGGGCTGCGGCCGTTTCGCGTACGTAGCGCCCACATCCTTCGCAACGCGATGATCCCGATCGTCACGTTGACCGGCATCCAGTTCGGGTATCTGCTCGGTGGGACAGTGATCGTCGAGCAGATCTTCGCCCTGCCGGGCCTCGGCCGCCTGCTGTTCACGTCCATCTCGAATCGCGACTACCCCGTCGTCCAGGCGTGCGTGCTGGTCATCGCCGTGTTGTTCGTCGTGGTCAACCTGGCCGTCGACCTGCTCTACCGTGTCATCGACCCGAGGACGCGGGCCTCATGAGCGTCCTGCCGGTTGTCACCGACCCGCCCGCCGCGGCCGCGGCGCCACCGGCCGTCGGCGATGCCGGCCTGATCCGTCGCGTCTGGCGCGATCGCAACGGCGCGGTCGCCCTGGTCGTCACCGGTCTGCTGATCGTGGTCGCGCTCCTCGGCGTCACCGGTCTGCTGCCGCACGACCCGATCGCACAGGCTCCGGCCGATCGGCTGCAAGGGCCGTCGGGGACGTATTGGTTCGGCACCGACCAGTTCGGTCGCGACATCGCCGCGCGGGTGGCCGTCGGAGTGTGGACATCGCTGCGCGTAGCGGTCGTGTCCGTGGCGATCGCGGCTTTCATCGGATCGATCCTCGGCATCAGCGCCGGCTTCTTCCGGGGCTGGCTCGATCAGGTCGTCAGCCGGTTCGTCGACATCCTCTTCGCCTTTCCGGCAATCCTGCTGGCACTGGCCGTCGTCTCGGCGCTCGGCAACGGTTGGCAGAACACCGCGATCGCTATCGCGGTCGTCTACACACCGATCTTCGCCCGCGTATCGCGGGGACCGACGCTGTCCGTGGGAGCGTCCGAGTATGTCAAGGCGCAGCGGGTGCTCGGGATCCCGCCCTGGCGCATCCTGCTCCGCCACATCCTGCCCAACGTCAGCGCGCCGATCGTCGTGCAGATCACGCTGGCGCTGTCGTGGGCGATCCTGACCGAGTCGTCGCTGTCCTTCCTCGGCCTGGGCACGCAGCCACCGACGGCCAGCCTCGGCCTGATGGTCGCCGACGCGCGCGACACCGTCGCGACCGCCTGGTGGACGCTCACGTTCCCGGCGCTCGCGATCATCGTCGCGGTCATCGCCCTGAATCTGCTCGGTGACGGCTTGCGCAGCGCGCTCGATCCGCGGCGGTCGGGCCAGTGAGCGCGCCCCTGTTGCAGGTTCGTGGACTGCACACGGCGGTACGGACCCGCGCGGGCGAACTCGAGATTCTGCGCGGCGTCGACCTCGCCGTCGACCGTGGTGAGACGCTGGCCGTGGTCGGCGAATCGGGATCGGGCAAGTCGTTCACCGCGCTCAGCATTACCGGGCTGCTGCCGTCGGACGCGGCGATCACCGCGGGACAGGTGCTTCTCGACGGCCGCGATCTCGCGGCGATGCCGGCCAAAGAGCGGCGGACGATCCGTGGTGCCGAGATCGGCATGGTCTATCAGGACCCGATGACGTCGCTGAATCCGGTGATGCGCATCGGCGTGCAGGTCGCCGAGGGCCTCACCGCGCATGGCTGGTCGAAGCAGGCGGCCCGCGCCCGGGTCGTCGAGGTGCTCGGCGAGGTTGGCCTCCCGTCGCCGGAGCGACTCGTGCGGCTCTACCCCCACCAACTCTCCGGCGGCATGCGCCAGCGGGTGCTGATCGCGTGCGCGATCGCGCCCCGCCCGAAGGCACTCATCGCCGACGAACCGACGACGGCGCTCGACGTGACGGTCCAGCAACAGATCCTCGATCTCGTCGCCCGACTGCGCGACGAGTACGGCCTCGCGGTCATCTGGATCACTCACGATCTCGGTGTGGTGGCACGGATCGCCGACCGGGTCGCGGTCATGTACGCCGGCCGGGTCGTGGAACTCGCCGACACCGGCACACTCTTCGAGCACCCGACCCACCCGTACACGGATGGGTTGTTGCGTTCTTTGCCAACGCCCGACGATCCGCATCAGGCGCCGCTCCCGCAGATAGGTGGCGTGCCGGTCTCCTTGTCCGCGTTGCCATCCGGCTGCCCGTTCGCACCGCGCTGCCCGCAACGGGTGGAGCGGTGCGAGGCGGCCGAGCCCGATCTCGTCGACCGCGACGGATCGCTCGCCGCGTGCTGGGTTCCGCCCGAGCGTTGGGTGACCGCGACGACGTCGGAGGCGGCGCATGCCTGATCTCGCCATCGAGGTGCGCGACGTCGTCAAGCACTACCGCACGCCCGGCCGCGGCGACGTGCATGCGCTGGACGGCGTGAGCATCGCGGTCGAGCCCGGTCGCGTCCTCGGCATCGTCGGCGAAAGCGGTTGCGGCAAGTCGACGCTGGCCCGGCTGCTCACTCGGTTGGAACGCCCGGACGCCGGTCGCATCGAGGTGCTGGGCCTTCCGCTGGCGACGGCCCGGGGCAGCGCACTGCGAGAGTTGCGGCGCACCATCCAACTCGTCTTTCAGGACCCCTACGCCTCGCTCGATCCGCGGCAGCGGGTCGGCGACGCGCTCACCGAGGTTCTGGCCGTGCACCGGATCGCGGACAGTGCGGCCGATCTGCTCGAGCTGGTCGGTCTGCCGGCGGCA
>DATCXD010000694.1:0-2524 GCA_036566005.1 Micromonosporaceae bacterium
CGCCGGCCAGCTACCAGCCAGGCTCCGCCCCACCGGCCAGCTACCAGCCAGGCTCCGCCCCGCCGGCCGCCTATCAACCGGGTTCGGCGCCGCCGGCCGCCTATCAACCGGGATATCAACAACCGGGTTACCAGCAGCCCGGATATCACCCCGGCGGCTACGATCCGAACGCATACCAGCAGGCCGGCTATCCGCAACAGGGCTATCCGCAACACGGATACCCACAACAGGGATATCCGCCGCAGCAGGGCTATCCGCAGCAGGGGTACCAACAAGCCCAGGGCGGCTACGGCCAGGGACAAGAACCGAAGAAGCGGCCGAAGACCGTGGTCGTGCTCGCGCTCATCCTCGTTGCCGTCGTTCTCGCCGGTGTCAGCGTCTGGCTCGCTACGAGGAACAGTGGGAGGACTGCGGCGCCGAAGCCGCCCAGCGCGAACTCGTGCGTGAACAGTTCGGGTAGTTCCCCGGTGACCATGGTCCGCGCCGACTGCTCGCGGGCTTCGTTCCACGTGGTCAAGGTAGTGACCGGCACGAACAACACATCGGCGTGCACCGGCGTTGCCGGCGTCACGAACTATTACACGTTCACCTGGCCGCCCGACGGCACCCAGGATTACGTCCTCTGCCTTCGCAAGCAGCGGTAACGACGGCGGTGCGGCTCGGCACGCGGTGCAGCTCGGCATGCAGCGCGGCTCGGCATGCAGCGCGGCTCGGCAATACGTGACGTCGTGATGTCGAGTGCCACCGGATCTAGTCGTAACCGTACAGGTGTGCTAACGTGTCCATCGCCCCCGGTTGAGCCCTTCGAGCCACCGCTTGCTTGATCTAACGCTGTCTAGTGATCTTTCTAGATAACGGTAGATCGTGGTCGACATGTCGAGTCGTCGCGACACGACTGTGCTTTTCTATGCGGTTCTAGCAATTGCGCTAGACAGACCGATACGGTGCGAGACGTGGATCCGGTACGCAATCCGTACGCTCCCGGCGCCGGCCAGCGCCCACCCGAGCTGGCCGGGCGCGATCGGGAGCTGGGCATCTTCGACGTCGTGCTGAAGCGCATCGCCCGCGGACGACCGGAGCGCAGCGTCATCCTGACCGGCCTGCGCGGCGTCGGAAAGACCGTGCTGTTGAACACGCTGCGATCGCAGGCCATCAGCCGGCTGTGGGGCACCGGGAAGATCGAGGCTCGACCCGACCAGCCGCTCCGGCGACCGTTGTCGGCCGCCCTGCACATGGCCGTACGCGAGATAGCCCCACACCACCGCGCGCCGGATCGCATCGACGATTTCCTATCGGTGCTCAAAGCGTTCGCCGTACGGAGCGAGATCGGCCAACCGCCGGCAAAAATGCGCGACCGCTGGCAGCCGGGGATCGACGTGGCGGCGTCCAGCGGCCGGGCCGACTCCGGCGACATCGAGATCGACCTCGTCGAGTTGCTGGCCGACGCGGCCAGCATCGCCACCGACGTCGGCACCGGGATCGCGCTGTTCATCGACGAGATGCAGGACCTGTCGCCCCGGGACGTGTCGGCGCTGTGCGCGGCCTGCCACGAGCTGTCGCAGACCGGTGCACCACTGATCGTGGTCGGCGCCGGCCTGCCGCATCTTCCGGCCGTGCTGTCGGCGGCCAAGTCCTACTCCGAGCGCCTGTTCCGCTACCTGCGCATCGATCGGCTCGACCGGCTGTCGGCCGACCAGGCGCTCTGCGCGCCGGCCGCCCGCGAGCACGTCGACTTTGAGCCGAAGGCGCTCGACGTGCTGTACGAAGCATCGGGTGGCTACCCCTACTTCGTCCAGGCGTACGGCAAGGCCACGTGGGACCACGCGCCACAGACACCGATCACGGCCGGCGATGTGCGAGTCGCCGCTCCCGACGCGGAGGCCGAGCTGGCCGTGGGTTTCTTCGGCTCACGGTTCGAGCGGGCGACGCCGGCCGAACGCGACTACATGCGCGCGATGGCGGCCCTTGCCGGCACCGACTCCGACGCGGATGCCGCCGTGCCGACCGCCGAGATCGCCCGGTCGCTCGTACGGAAACCGGCCAGCCTCTCGCCCGCCCGCGACGCGCTGATCAAGAAGGGCCTCATCTACTGCGGCGAGCGCGGCACCGTCGCCTTCACCGTCCCGCATTTCGCTCGCTATTTGCGGACGCAGCCCACGCCCGAGCTGTGATCGGGCGGAGGAAATAATTTCGGATGTATCAGTCAACCGGGGAGATAGTCCGGCTCCCGGAGGGTATGAACAAGGCATGACCCCAATGCGTACGGCTGCGCGCGCCATGCTGGCCTCGGTGTTCGTGGTGAGCGGCGTCAACGCGGTGAAAAGCCCGGCCAAGCTCGCCCTGCGCGCCAAGAAGATGACCGATCAGGTCAGCCCGACGCTGCAGCAGATCCACCCGAAGATCCCGACCGACGCGGAGACGCTGGTCCGCATCAACGGGATGGTGCACGTTGTCGGCGGCTTGGCGATGCTGACGCCGGCTCGGCGACTCGGCGCGGCCGCCCTCGCCGCATCGCTCGTGCCGA
>DATCXD010000699.1:0-3659 GCA_036566005.1 Micromonosporaceae bacterium
GCGGCACCCAGGGGTGTCGGCGGCCGGGGAGCGGGGGCGCGGCGGCCGGGGGCGGCGTCGGCGCGACCTTGCGGGGAAATCGCATGATCAAATCGATCCGCGGCGACCAGTTCCCCGCAAAGTGGCGACCATTTCCCGCAAAGTCACGAAAGGCCCGACGCGATCTAGGGGCTGATGCTGTTACCGAACAGCAGATGAAGGCATCAACCCCTAGATCACGACGCGCGGCCGATCGTGATCGACCAGTGTCGGCCGCGTCAGACCGATCGCCCGAGCCGGCTGAGCAGAGCGTCGCGGATCGCCGGGCGCGCGCCGAACACCATCGTGAACGTGGCCTCGCGGACGAGCCGCTGGGCCTGGTTCGTCCGCAGCACCGATCGGGCGCCCTGCCATGTCGTCAGGGTCGCCGCGGCACGCCAGGCGAGTTCCGACGCGGCCGCACGGGCGGCCGGCGTGCCGGCAGTATCGGCGGTGAGCAGCGCCGATCGGCAGTCGTCGGCCGAGGTCGCGAGTGCGACGCCGTCACGGTGGCCCGGACCATCGCGGAGGAGTGCCGCGCACCGCCGTACGACGCCGAGCGCCAGGAATCCGTTGAGGGCCGAACCGCCACTGTCGCCCGATTTCCACTCGTCGAACGGAGTCGTGGAGACCAGTCGCTCGGCCGGGATGTGATGGCCGTCGAACGTGACGTTGACCGTGTTGCTGGCCTGCAGCGCGACCAACCGCTGCGTCTCGGTCCGAAGCGTCGGCGCAACGGTGTCGTCGATCGGCGCAACCTCGCCGCGACGGGCATCCATGAGCAGGAAGTGCACGAGGTCGTCGGCGTCGCGGGCGGCGACGTAGACGACGTTGATCATCCCCCAGCCGGTGACCCATGGCACCGTGCCGTCGAGCACGAAATCCCTGCCGGAACGCCGTACCCGCAGGAAGTTCTTGGGTGGCCGGAGGCCCGCGAGCGCGATGCCACCGCGCCGCTCGCCCGCGACGAGCGCCGGAAGCCAGGCGTCGGCCAACGGCGACGTCTCACCGAGGAGCGCCATGACCGGCGTCAGATGCTGGATCCATACCAGCGTCGTGGCGAGGTCGCCGCTGGCCAGGGCCTCGACGATCGCGGCTATGCCGGCAAAGTCCAGGTCCGCGTCGGCCGGCGCTCCGTAGAACCCCTCGGCCGCCAGCAGGTCCAGGTGCTCCGGCGGTACGCGATCCGCGTCGTCGACCGCTAGCGCGGCCGGAAACAGGACGTTGTCCGCGATGTCGCGCGCGCGTTCGACCAGCGTCATGCTCGGCAATGTACTCGGGCAATTTGCCCGGCAACCGCGCGATGCGAGGCGGCATGGGCTGCGCCGATGCGTAGCGCAGCCGCGAGGCGCCATGGGCAGCGCCGATGCGTAGCGCAGCCGCGAGGCGCCATGGGCTGCGCCGATGCGTAGCGCAGCCGCGAGGCGGCATGGACTCGTGTTGGAACTCACCGGCAGCCGGATTCGCGCCTGCGTACATTCATGGTGGAGTGTCGGATCGATGAGGAGGCTGGCCCGGTGGCTGAGCGCTTTGACGTTGTGGTGCTGGGGGCCGGGCCGGGCGGATATGTGGCCGCGATCCGGGCCGCGCAGCTCGGCCAGCGCGTCGCGATCATCGAACCGCGCTACTGGGGCGGCGTGTGCCTGAACGTCGGTTGCATCCCGTCGAAGGCGCTGCTCCGCAACGCCGAGTTGGCGTACATCCTGCGCAACGAGGCGAAGACATTCGGCATCTCGTCCGACAGCGAGATCAGGGTTGACTACGGCGCCGCTTACAGCCGCAGCCGCAAGGTCGCCGACGGCCGCGCCCGGGGCGTGCGCTTCCTGATGAAGAAGAACAACATCACCGAGATCGAAGGGTACGGCACCTTCACCGACCCGCACACGATCGAAATCGCGCTAAACGGCGGGGGCAGCCAGACCGTCGAGTTCGCCAACTGCATCATCGCCACCGGCGCGAGCGCGCGACTGCTGCCGGGCACGTCACTCGGTCCCCGCGTGGTGACCTACACCGAACAGATCCTGTCCGATTCGTTGCCGTCGAGCGTCATCATTGTGGGCGCCGGCGCGATCGGCGTTGAGTTCGCGTACGTGTTGCGTAACTACGGCGTCGAGGTGACCATCCTCGAATACCTCGACCGGGTGATGCCGCTGGAGGATGAGGAAGTCTCGGCCGAGCTGGCCAAGCGTTACCGGCGCCTGGGCGTGGACGTGCTGACCAGTGCTCAGGTCCAGTCGATCGACGAGTCGGCCGACTCCGTGTCGGTCACGTTCGTCCGGGGTGGCAAGGCCGAGACCCGTCAGGCCGAAAAGGTGCTGCAGGCGATCGGGTTCGCGCCGAACGTGACCGGATACGGGATCGAAAAGACCGGTGTCGACCTGGGCGCGCGACGGGAGATCGCGATCGATCGCCGTGGCCGTACGAACGTGCCGCACATCTACGCGATCGGCGACGTCACGGCAAAACTGATGCTCGCGCACGCGGCCGAGGCGATGGGCGTCGTCGCCGCCGAGACGATCGCCGGCGTCGAAACAATGGAGATCGACTTCGTGATGGTGCCCCGGGCGACGTTCTGCCAACCGCAGATCGCAAGCTTCGGCTGGACCGAAACGCAGGCGGTCGAAGAAGGGTACGCAGTCAAGGTCGCGAAGTTTCCGTTCACCGCGAACGGCAAGGCGCAGGGCATCGCGGATCCGGTCGGCTTCGTGAAGCTCCTGAGCGATGCCGCAACCGGCGAACTCCTCGGCGGACACATGATCGGTCCCGACGTCACCGAACTGCTGCCCGAGCTGACTCTGGCCCAGCAATGGGAGCTTCGGGACGTCGAGGTCGCTCGCAACATCCACTCGCACCCGACGCTGAGCGAGGCGGTCAAGGAGGCAATCCACGGTCTCGCCGGCCACATGATCAACTTCTAGATTCGCTGGTACGAGAGCCGGAGGTGCGCCGCCGTCCGTTGTGGACGGCGCGCCGCTGCGCCCGGCTCATGGGGCTGCGCCCGGCGCACCGGTACACGCGGCTTCGTCCACACTGATTGCCTCCGGATCGCGCGCTTTCCGGCACGGGTTTCGTGCCGGTCGCATAGCCACGGTCGCAACCGAGCGTCTTGACGGTATGGACCGAGGGGGCGTGCGTGGACAGAGCTGACGAGGACCGGTTTCGTGACTTTGTCGCGCAGCGGTCGCCCGAGCTGATCCGGCGCGCGCACCTCCTCGTCGGCGGTGACTCGTACGCGGCGAAGGATCTTCTCCAGGCCGCATTGATCAAACTTGCCGCCCGCTGGCAGCACGTCGACGATCCGGCGGCGTACGTCCGCGTGGTCATGTACCGGCAGCAGATCAGTTGGTGGCGGCGCGGTTGGAGCCGGTTCGAGATCGCCACCGATACCGTGCCCGAGCGCCGTGGCACCGACCCGGCACACTCGGCCGATCTGCGCCTTTCCGTACGGGTCGCGCTGCGCCGCCTGACGCCGAAGCAACGGGCGGTGCTGTTCCTGCGGTACTTCGAGGACCTACCCGAGACGGGCGTGGCCGAGATCCTCGGCTGCTCGGTCGGCACCGTACGCAGCACCAACCACCGGGCGCTCGCGCGATTGCGGACGATCGCGCCCGAGCTCGCCGAACTCAACGGGGAAACGGGGG
>DATCXD010000706.1:0-8095 GCA_036566005.1 Micromonosporaceae bacterium
GGCTGGGCGGCCGTTGACGGGCCGCCCGGCTGGTCGGCTATCGGCGAGCCGTCCTCGGCGAACCGGCGTAGCCGGCCGTCCGGTGTGAACGGCCGGAGGTCGGCCAGGCGTCCGCGCGGCACGTCCCGCCGCGGATCCGGACGAGGCGGCACGGACATCGGCGGCGGATCGCCGTGACCGTACGGAGTCGACGGCTCCCGTCGCCCGGGCACGATGCCGTCCGCCTCGACGACGTACGCGTCCGGATAGCGCTCGTAGGACGGCTCCGGGCGACCGTACGGCGGCACGGCCGGTCGTTGTCCGTACCACGGGGCCTCGCCCGAATACGGCACCGCGGTGCGCGGCTCTGCGGCCTGGTCGTGCGCAACGCCTGGCTGCGGTGACCAGCCGCCGGACGCCGGATCGGGGTCATTCCGGTCGTCGGGGGAGGGTTGTGCCGGCCGCGGTGGCGGCCATTCATCGCGGTCACCGCGATAGCCGCCGTGAGTCATGCCGACACGTTACCTAAGCACCGCAGATACGGCGAGTCGCAGCAAAACCGCGTAGCCGATCCGGGGGGAAGTCCCGTGGGCTGGTCATTTCCGGGGGAGGGTGACCGGTCAACCCGACAAACCGGTCGGCGACAATGCTGCGATGAGCGACCACTATTTCAGCGAGGCGCCCGCCGGGGAGGAGCGCCCGCGCGAGGTGACGTTCATGGTCGGCGGCCGGGTCTACCGCCTGACGGCGGCGGCCGGTGTTTTCTCCGGCGATCGGCTCGACCCCGGGACGGCCGTGCTGCTGCGGAAGGCACCGCTACCCGGCCCGCGGGGCGGCACCTACCTCGATCTGGGCTGCGGCTACGGCCCGATTGCCTGCGTGCTCGCCGACACGTCGCCCTCGGCCACTGTCTACGCGGTCGACGTGAACCGCCGTGCGCTCGACCTGGTCCGGCGCAACGCGGAGACCGTCGGTGCCGGTGACCGGATCGTCGCGGCCACCGCGGATGAGGTGCCCGACGGCATCCGGTTCGATGAGATCTGGAGCAACCCGCCGATCCGCATCGGCAAGGACGGTCTGCACGCGCTTCTCGGGCGCTGGCTGCCGCGGTTGGCGCCGGACGGCGCGGCGTGGCTCGTCGTGGCCCGGCACCTCGGCGCCGATTCCCTGCAGGCGTGGCTGGAAACGGCCGGCTGGACGGTCGAGCGGTTCGCCGCGCAAAAGGGCTTCCGGGTGTTGAGGGTCAGCGCATCGACCGACCCGGACGGCAACGCGCAAAATCGGCGCGACACGCCTGCGCCGTAGCCGGCAGAATCTGCTGCTTATGGGGTACGTGGACGTCACCGGTGTGTCGCAGGTCCTGCCGGACGGCCGAGTGCTCTTCGCCGACGTGAGCTTCCGGGTGGGCGAGGGCGCGAAGGTGGCGCTCGTCGGGCCGAACGGCGCGGGCAAGACGACACTGCTCCGGATGGTCGCGGGCGACACGCCAGTGCCGCTCGGCACGATTGCGCGGGCCGGCGGTCTCGGCGTGATGCGACAGTTCATCGGCATGATCGGCCGCCCCGTTCCGGAGCATTCGGATCCCGGTGGCGACGACTTCGGATCGGCGTCGGGCGCGACCGCCGACCGTACCCTGGCTGAATTTGCCTTGAGCCTGGCCCCGGCGGCGCTGTCGGCGGCCGGCGAGCGGTTGGCCACCGCCGAACGCGCGATGCTCGCCGCGCCCCATGTCGAGAAGGCTCAGTTCGGGTACGCGAACGCCCTGCACGCCTGGGGCGAAGCCGGCGGGTACGACGTCGAGGTGCTGTTCGACACGGTCGCGACGACAGTCATGGACAAACCGTGGGACGAGGTGCGCGACCGGCTGGTCGGAACGCTCTCCGGTGGCCAGCAGAAGCGGTTCGCGCTGGAGTTGCTGCTGCGCGGGTCGGACGAGGTGCTGCTGCTCGACGAGCCGGACAACTTTCTCGACGTGCCGGCGAAGCGGTGGCTGGAGGAACGTCTGCGCGAATCGCCGAAGTCGGTGCTCTACGTGTCGCACGACCGGGAGTTGCTCGCGCGGACGGCCGACCGGGTCGTCGCCGTCGAAGGCGGCTCGGCGTGGACCCACCCGGCCGGCTTCGAAAGTTGGCACGAAGCACGGCTGGCGCGCCACGAGAAGCTGGAGGAGCGGCGCCGCCGCTGGGACGAAGAGCACGAGAAGCTCCGCCAGCTGATGCTGATGTACAAGCAAAAGGCGGCGTACAACTCTGACATGGCGTCGCGCTACCAGTCGGCCCAGACACGCCTGCGGAAATTCGAGGAGGCCGGGCCGCCGCCGCTGCCGCCCAAGGAGCAGAACATCCGGATGAACCTGGCCGGCGGCCGCACGGGCAAGCGGGCGGTGATGTGCGAGCAGCTCGAATTGGAGAACCTCACGTTCCCGTTCGACGCCGAGATCTGGTACGGCGACCGCGTCGCCGTCCTCGGCGCGAACGGCACCGGCAAGTCCCATTTCCTGCGGCTGCTCGCCCGCGGCGGCACGGATCCGGATCCGACTGTCGTGTCGCCGTCCTCGGCGCGGCTGTCACCGGTCGCGGCCAGCGGCAGTGCCCGGCTCGGCGCTCGGGTGGTGCCCGGGCACTTCTCGCAAACGCATGACCGGCCGGACCTGGTCGGCCGCACGCTCGTGGAGATCCTCTGGCGCGGCGACGACCGCCGTCCCGGCCGGGATCGACCTTCCGCGATGCACGCGCTCGGCCGCTATGAGCTCGCCGGCCAGGGCGACCAGCGGTTCGAGACGCTCTCGGGCGGTCAGCAGGCGCGCTTCCTGGTGCTGCTGCTCGAACTCGGCGGCGCGACGCTGCTGTTGCTCGACGAGCCGACCGACAATCTCGACCTGGCCAGCGCCGAGGCCCTTGAGGTTGGGCTGGCGCAGTTCGAAGGGACGGTGATCGCGGTCACCCACGACCGGTGGTTCCCCGGTCGTTCGACCGCTACCTGCTCTTCAGGGGCGACGGTGAGGTGACCGAGACCACTGAACCGGTCTTCGACGTACAGTGACCCGACGGCGGGTGGCGCGATTTTGACCCTGTACGCCACCAGCAGGTATCGTTATGGGCTGTTGTGCGGCTGTCTTCGCCTTTCGAATCCGGCACCGCGCTCCCGAGCAGGCACGGCTGTGTCGATCGGGCGCGGCTCGTCGGGTAGGATTGCCAACCGCACGACGATCCGTGCGCAATGATCTCCGCCGAACGGCGGCCCGGCGCGCACCGCGAGACTGCCGCGCCGGCTTGCTCCCCCGAGGAGTGGGCGAGCGCGCGATCAGCAGACCCGCGACCCCGCAACCGACGACGAGACAAGGTAGACCTGTGCGTACGTACAGCCCGAAATCGGGAGAGATTGAGCGTCAGTGGCACGTCATCGACGCGTCTGACGTCGTGCTGGGTCGCCTCGCGACCCACGCGGCCACGCTGCTGCGTGGCAAGCACAAGCCGACCTTCGCACCGCACGTCGACACGGGCGACTTCGTGATCGTCATCAACGCGAGCAAGGTCGCGCTGACCGGCAACAAGCGCCAGAACAAGGTGGCCTACCACCACTCGGGCTTCCCGGGCGGCCTGCGCGCCACCGGATACCAGGAGCTGCTGGACAAGCATCCGGAGAAGGCAGTCGAACTCGCCGTCAAGGGCATGCTCCCGCACAATCGGCTCGGCCGGCAGCAGATCGGCAAACTCAAGGTCTACCCGGGCGCCGAGCACCCCCATGCCGCGCAGCAGCCGGTGCCGTTCGAGATCAAGCAGGTCGAGCAGTGAGCGCGAACGAGGAAGACGTGATGACCGACAACACAGACGAGCCCCAGGCGCCCGCCGAGACCGAGGCTCCGGCCGCCGAGGCTGCCGGAACCGCCGTCGCCACCGACGAAACACCGGTCATCGAGACCGTTGTGGCCGTTCCGGCCGCACCGGCACCGACCGGACCGGCCACCCGCTCGCGCGCGGCGAAGTCCGCCAAGGGCGCCAGCCACCTTGCGCAGACCGTCGGTCGGCGCAAGGAGGCGATCGTCCGCGTCCGTGTCGTCGCCGGCACGGGCACGTTCACGCTCAACGGGCGCCCGCTCGAGTCGTACTTCCCGAACAAGGTGCACCAGCAGCTCGTCCGCGAGCCCCTGGTGATCACCGAGAAGGCCGAGTCGTTCGACATCATCGCGAACCTGCGTGGCGGCGGCATCACCGGCCAGGCCGGCGCGCTGCGTCTCGCCGTGGCCCGGGCGCTCATCGAGGTCAACCCGGACGACCGGCCGGCCCTCAAGAAGGCCGGATTCCTCACCCGTGACGCCCGCGTGACCGAGTCCAAGAAGTACGGCCTCAAGAAGGCCCGCAAGGCGCCGCAGTACTCGAAGCGCTAGTCATCCGCGTACGGTGCTGACCACCTTGGCAAGCTAACGCGACCGGGTCGTCCCTCGGGACAGCCCGGTCGTGTGCTTTGCCGTCGTCCGGCGGTTGTCCGGCGAAGGCCCGGGTGGATGGCAACGAGCGCTTGGGCGAAGTTTCACGGCGTGCAGCGGCGCCGACCGGGAGGATGTACACATGGGACGTCTGTTCGGCACCGACGGCGTACGTGGCCGGGCCAACGTCGACCTCACGCCGGAGCTCGCGATGGCGGTGGCGGCCGCGGCTGCCCGTAGGCTCGGCGACCTGGATCGCACCCATCCGCCGGTCGCCGTCGTCGGACGTGACCCACGGGCGAGCGGCGAGATGCTCGAGGCGGCCGTCGTCGCCGGCTTGGCGAGCACCGGTGCGATCGTCGTACGGGTCGGCGTGCTTCCCACCCCGGGCCTCGCGTACCTGGTCGGCGCGGTCAAGGCGGACCTGGGCGTCATGGTGTCCGCATCACACAATCCCATGCCGGACAACGGCATCAAGATCTTCGCGGCCGGCGGTCTGAAGCTCCCGGACGACGTCGAAAACGCGATCGAGGAGGCCATCGCCGACGGCCTGTCCGCCGGCCGGCCGACCGGGCCGATGGTCGGTCGCGTCCACGACCTTGTGGATGGCGTCGACGCGTACGTCACGCACCTCGTCGAGGCCGCGCCGAACCCACTGACCGGCGTGAAGGTCGTGGTCGACTGCGCCAACGGTGCCGCGTCCGACGTCGCTCCTCTCGTGTACGAGCGGGCCGGAGCCGAAGTTATCGCTATCCATGCCGAGCCGGACGGCCTGAACATCAACGACGGGTGCGGCTCCACCCATCTCGACTCCTTGATCGCCGCCGTTGCCGAGCACGGTGCCGACCTCGGCATCGCCCATGACGGCGACGCCGACCGGTGTCTCGCGGTCACCGCCGACGGAACCGTCATCGACGGCGACCACATCATGGCCATCCTGGCGCTGGCCATGCGCGAGGCCGGGACTCTCACCGAGCACACGCTGGTCGCCACGGTGATGAGCAACCTGGGTCTCAAGATCGCGATGGCGGAGCACGGCATCAAGCTTGTCGAGACGCAGGTCGGCGACCGCTATGTGCTTGAGGCGCTGGCGGCCGGCGGCTTTGCGATCGGCGGTGAACAGAGCGGTCACGTGGTGCTGCCGAAATATGCCACGACCGGCGATGGCGTGCTGACCGCCGTACACCTCATGGCTCGGATGGCCGCGACCGGCTCGTCGCTCGCGGAACTGGCCGACGTCATGACCCAGATGCCCCAGGTCCTGATGAACGTCGTCGTCGGCGACAAGACGACCGCGTCGCGGTCGACGGCGGTCGCCTCCGCGGTCGACGCGGCGTCCGCCCAGCTTGGCGGGGAGGGGCGCGTGCTGCTCCGTCCGTCCGGGACCGAGCCGCTGGTACGGGTGATGGTCGAGGCCGGCACGCCGGAACTCGCGACCTCGATCGCGCAGCAGATCGCCGACGTGGTTCGCGAAGCGAGCCCGGCCGCCGTCTGATCCCGCAGCGCCACATCCCGCCGCGCTACGCCACAGCATGCCCACATGTCACACGCCGATGACAGGCTCCGACCAGCGGCGGAGTCGAAATGAGCAGGGAACATGATTGAATACTGGGGTTCTGCGCACCCAACATGAGCGGTCGTCCGCTAGGCTGGCGGCCATGTGCGGAATTGTGGGGTACGTTGGCGCCCGGCCGGCGCTCGGCATTTTGATCGACGGGCTGCGCCGGCTCGAATATCGCGGCTACGACTCGGCCGGTGTGGCCGTACTCGCCGATGGCCAGCTGCGCACCGAACGGCGGGCCGGCAAGCTCGCGAATCTGGAGAAGGCGCTCGCCGAGTCGCGTGACGGTGTGGGCGGTGACCAGGACGGGATCGGCACCGGAACGACCGGCGTCGGGCACACCCGGTGGGCGACACATGGTGGCCCAACCGACCGCAACGCGCATCCGCACAGCTCGGCCGATAGCCGGGTCGCGGTCATCCACAACGGGATCATCGAAAACTTCGCGAAGCTGCGTCAGGAGCTCGAGGCCGACGGCGTGACGTTCGCCAGCGATACGGACACCGAATGCGTCGCGCACCTTCTGTCGGCCGAGTTGCGACGTACCACCGCAACCTCAGTGACGGCGACCGCTGGCGACGGCGCGACGACCGACGGTGCGGAAGTGCTGGCCGCGGCGATGCGCACGGTCTGCCGCCGGCTCGACGGAGCCTTCACCCTGCTCGCCGTCGACAGCGCCGCGCCCGGCGTCGTGGTCGGAGCGCGGCGCAATTCGCCCCTGGTCGTCGGGCGCGGCGATGGCGAGAACTTCCTGGCCAGTGACGTGTCGGCGTTCATCGAGCACACCCGCGACGCGGTCGAACTCGGTCAGGACCAGGTCGTCGCGATCACCGCGGACGGCATCGAGATCACGGACTTCGACGGCAATACCGCCGTCGGCAAGGACTTCCACATCGATTGGGACGCGCGCGCGGCGGCCAAGGACGGCCACGAGTTCTTCATGGTCAAGGAGATCGCGGAGCAGCCTCGGGCGGTCGCCGACACGTTGCTTGGCCGGCTCAAGGACAGCGGCGAGATCGTGCTCGACGAGGTCCGCCTGACCGACCAGGATCTGCGCGATGTCGACAAGATCTTCATCGTCGCGTGCGGCACCGCCTACCACGCCGGCATGGTCGCCAAATACGCGATCGAGCATTGGACGCGCATCCCGTGCGAGGTCGAGTTGGCCAGCGAGTTCCGCTACCGCGACCCGGTGCTCGATCGGTCCACTCTGGTCGTCGCGATCTCGCAGTCGGGCGAGACGATGGACACGCTGATGGCGCTGCGGCACGCGAAGGACCAGAAGGCGCGGGTGCTCGCGATCTGCAATACCAACGGTTCGACGATCCCGCGCGAGTCGGACGCCGTGCTCTACACACGCGGCGGGCCGGAGATCGCGGTCGCGTCGACCAAGGCATTCCTGACCCAGCTCGTCGCGTGCTATCTCGTCGGGCTGCATCTAGCTCAGATCCGCGGCATCAAGTACGCCGACGAGGTCGCCGCCGTGGTCGAACAGTTGCAGGCGGTGCCGGCCAAGCTGGACGCGGTGCTCGACGTGATGGAGCCCGTACGGGAGCTGGCCCGGGACCTGGTCGAGGCGCGTACGGTGCTGTTCATCGGCCGGCACGTCGGCTTCCCGGTCGCTCTGGAAGGCGCGCTGAAGCTGAAGGAACTCGCCTACATGGACGCCGAGGGCTTCGCCGCCGGGGAGCTGAAACACGGGCCGATCGCACTGATCGAGGACGGCACCCCGGTCGTGTGCATCGTGCCGTCGCCGGCCGGCCGGGGGATGCTGCACGACAAGATCGTGTCGAACATCCAGGAGGTACGGGCCCGGGGCGCGCGCACGATCGTGATCGCCGAGGAGGGCGACGATGCCGTCCGGCCGTACGCCGACCATGTCATCATGGTGCCGCGGACACCGACGCTGCTGGCGCCGCTGGTGACGACGGTGCCGTTGCAGGTGCTGGCGGCCGAGATCGCGGCCGCCCGTGGCCACGATGTCGATCAGCCGCGCAACCTCGCGAAGTCGGTCACGGTCGAATAGCGTCCGCCGGCCGCTCTCGTAACGCGCGCGTTGATCGCCACAACTTCCGCGAAGTCGCCCGGTCTGAGCGTCCCCAACCCGGCAACTTCACGGAAGTTGCCGG
>DATCXD010000710.1:0-5257 GCA_036566005.1 Micromonosporaceae bacterium
GGCTGGCCCAGCTGCGTCGGGTCGATCCGCCAGGTCCCGCGTACGCCGTCGATGACGGCCGGCTCACCGACCTCGTTGACGTCCAGCGGTTCGATCTGGGTTCCGACAGCATTGGCCCGTGCGATGCCCAGCGACTGCAGCCGTCGCTCGTCCCGGATCCGGCGGGCCTTGGCCACGGGGATCGCTCGCGCGTTCGGGAACAGACGTTCGGCGAGGTCCCACAGACGATCACGGCCATCCCGTCCGGCGACGGCGACCTCGCCGCGCTGGCCCATCAGTTCCAGCAGCATGATCACGTTGCGATTGTTGTTCCAGCCCGTTGACCGCCACGGCACGTCGCAGGTGTCCGGGATCTCGCGTGCCGACAAGGGACCATCGGCACGCAACCGGTCGAGAATGTCCAGTCGGCACGCATCGTTGGCCGCTACCCAGTCCCGCAGGTTCTCCTCCCACGGGGACAGCTCACCAAGCCCGGACCAGTTGACCATCTCCGCTCGATAGAGCGCGAGGTCCTCGCCGGGCCGAATCATCCCGCGCAGTTCGATCAGCGTCTGGTTGGCCAGCGCGACTTCTAGCTCGGACGGCGAGTATGACGAACCGAGCCGGCTCCACGCGATCAGGTCGGCACTCGGCGCCACATGTGTGGTCAGGTCGACCTGGAGCAGGGTCAGCTGGCGCACGAGATCGTGGAGCCCCTCGGGCCGATTCCGGTCAAGCATCTGCGCCCGCACCGCGATGCGGCGCGCGTCGACGCGGGAAAGCTCGTGAACGGTCACCCTCGCCAGGCTATGGCACGTCGGGCCGCCCCCGCGCCTGGCAGCACGAGCTGCCGGTTCACATGCCGCTCCGCTCTGGCTGGAGGGCCGCGTTTCTAGCTGGGGAGTCGCGTGCCGTCTCGCGTCGGGTCGTCGGCAGATCTGGGGGCAGGTCCGTAATCGCCGCTTCGATCCGTAGGCCGACACGCACTAACGCAAACACACCCGCAATCGCGTACGCCCAGGGTGGTTAATCAAGACGGCCACGCATCCAAACACGCGGCGTGACACAGCGCGCCACGCCGGCACCGATTGACGAGTACACACCGGAGTAATGGACGCCGGCCGGGGTCGACGGCAACGCGGCCAGTGTCACGTCGACGGCACGTAGAAGACCAGGACAACAGTCGAAACGGATCGACCGCGAACGACGTATTGGTTATCAACACGCAGCCGTTCGGTTGCCCACGACACGGGCGCCGGTCCCGTATGGTGACGTCGTCGCGGCGGAATGTCATACAGATCAACGAGCGCCTATACCAGCGTGTCGACCCGTGGAAATGAGAAACCTCTGCTCGTCGATGACGTGGCCCGGTCCTGTATTGGGGTGTTGTTGTAGTGGTGACGAACGTAGCCATCATTGGGGCAGGCCCGTACGGCCTTTCGATCGCTGCGCATCTGCGGTCACTGGGCGTTCCGTACCGCATCTTTGGGAGACCGGTCGATACCTGGCGGCGGCACATGCCCGCGGGTATGACCCTGAAATCGGACGGCTTCGCATCCAACCTGAGCGACCCGGACGGCCACGGGACGCTGGCGGCGTACTGCGCGGACCGTGGCATTGCCTACCACAACACTGAACTTCCGGTGAGCCTGGATACCTTCAACGTCTACGCGCTGGACTTCCAACAACGATTCGTACCCGATCTTGAAGATCGTGAGGTCGTGTCGGTGGAGAAGTCGGGCAGCGGCTTCGAGTTGAAGCTGGACGACGGCGAGAGTCTGCGGGCCGATCTCGTCGTCGGCGCGGTCGGCATCACGCATTTCGCACAGATGCCCGTTGAACTCACCGATCTGTCACCCGCCCTCGCGTCGCACAGTTCGGCGCACCACGACCTGACAGCCTTCGCGGGGCGGGATGTCACCGTCATCGGCGGTGGCTCGTCCGCGGTCGACATCGCGGCGCTGCTGCACGAGGCGGGCGCCACCACGTCTCTCGTCGCACGATGCGACAGTTTGCGATTCTTCTCGCCGCCAAGTCCGGGTCCCCGGGGTCGTTGGCAGCGAATCCGCCACCCGTCCTCGGGTCTGGGGCCGGGTTGGCGATCGTGGTTGTGTCAGAACGTGCCGAGCCTGTTCCGCTTCTTGCCGGGCGACGCTCGCCTGACAATCATCCGACGGCACCTCGGGCCGAAGTCGGCCTGGGCGATGAAGGCCCGACTCGAGGCCGGCGTGTCGGTGCGGCTCGGCACGAGCGTCGAGCAGGCCAGCGAAGAGGGCGGTCGCGTACGGCTGGTCCTGCGGGCCGTGGATGGCACTCAGCATGAGGTACTGACCGACCATGTCGTGGCCGCGACCGGGTATTCGCCCGACGTGCAACGGCTGCACTTCCTAAGTGACGGGCTGCGATCGGAGATCCGTACGCACGCCCGCATGCCCGTGCTCTCCGGGAAATTCGAAAGCTCGGTGCCGGGGCTCTACTTCGTTGGCCCTCCAGCGGTGAACAGCTTCGGGCCGCTGATGCGTTTCATGGTTGGCGCCGAGTATGCCGCACCGGTGGTCGCTCGCCGCCTCGCCAGCAAAGCGCAACGGACGGAGTCTCCTCGCGTGATGGCGCCGGCGTGACCGCGTACATCTCGGCCGCGGACGACGCCCAGACGACCGCGGCGGTTGCCGAACCCCCTCGTACCGTCTCGCGCGATGGTGTGCACTGCGAGCTTCTTCGCGCGGGTCGAACCGACGAGAAGCTATTCATCGTGCCCGGACTCGAAGGCAACCCGACCGAGTTGACCGGCCTCGTTTCGGCACTCGTCGGGCCGCAGGAGGTGTATGCGGTCGCCCCACTGCTCACGGACGCGGAGCATCGACCGCTGATGGACATAGAGCGTATAGCGCACCTCATGGTCCAGGCGGTCCGTGAGCAACAGCCATGCGGTCCGTACCGATTGGGCGGCTTTTCGTTCGGGGGTTTGATAGCCCTCGAAATGGCGCAGCAGCTTCGCTCAGATGGCGAACGGGTCGAGGCGCTGTTCCTGATCGAGGCGGTCTACGACGAACGGTATTGGCCGCGACGGATCTGGCTGCGCGCGCTGGCTCGGCGCACCTACCGGCATCTACGCCGGATCGGCCGCATGCGCCCGGCGAGCGCGCTGGCCGAACTCCGTTTGCGTGGCGTGCACCTGATCGAGCGGGTGATGCGCCGTAACGTTGAGGCTCCCGACCCGTTGCGGGCCGAGACGACCGATGGCGTCACGTTGGGTGGCCGCGCGCGGGCGGCGCTCAGCGGATACCGCCCGCGCTTCTACGATGGCCGGGTGACTCTGGTCGCGTCGTCGATCGACCGCCACTTCGGGTGTGACACCGCCCAACTCTGGACGGGGTTCGCCGATCGGTTGCAGATCGAGCGCGTCGCCGGCGATCACGTGACCATCATGCACGAGCCGGCGGGAGCGGCGGCAGTCGCCAACATCATTGATCATCAGCTGGCCACGGCACGGACCGGCTGGACCGGACTGCGGCCGACGCCCGTTTTCGAGCGTCCCATGATCCTGACGACCATGCGGTGGTTTTCGGTGGCGCGGCTGGCGCATGCATTGATCGAAGCCGGTTTTTCGGTTTCGGCCTGCCGCCCGAAGGCGCACGTTCTCGATGTGGTTGAGGGGCTGGTGAGCGATTGCCGTCTGACCCGACTGCGGCGGATGCATTCGCTGATCGCGGCGATCCGGCAATGCGAGCCCGACATCATCCTCCCCGATGACGAACGTTCCCTCGCCCTGTTGCGACGCCTCCACGAACGTGCACGGACAGCCGATCCCGCGATGGCGGCGCTGGCCGCCCGATCGCTCGGCAACGTCGAGGACTGGACGTCGACCACCTCACGTACGGCGTTGGTGACCGAGGCCCGGACGCTGAACATCCCGGCACCGGCGACCGAAGTGATCGAGACTGTCGACGCGCTCCATGAATGGGTCGCCGAACACGGGCTGCCGGTGGTCTTGAAGACCGACGGAAGCTGGGGCGGTAAGGGAGTCGCCATCGTTCGCGAGCCGTCGCATGTTCGCGACGCATGGCGCAGGATTTCGAACCCACCGGCACTGCCGCGGGTCCTCAAGCGTGTGGTGGTCAATCGCGAGACGGCTTCGCTGGCAGCGTGGGTGCGGCGTACACGGCCGGTGGTGAATGCCCAGCGGTTCGTGGCCGGGCGCGAAGCGATCATCACGGTCGCCTGCATCGACGGGACGGTCCAATCGGTCGTCTGCCTCGACGTCGTTCAGGCCTCGCAACCGAAGGGACACGCGGCGGCCGTACGGATCATCGACCATCCCGGGATGGTCGAGGCCGCACGGCGCCTGGTCGGCCGGTTCGGGTTGAGCGGCTTCTGTGGCCTCGACTTCATCGTCACCGACAGCGGCGAGGCGCAACTACTTGAGGTCAACGCGCGCGTCACGCCGACCTGCCATCTACTTGTCGAAGGCGAGCATGAATGCGGTCAGACGATCGTGCTGTTTCCACCCGAGGCGGTGGTCGCCGCCGACTCCGCAAGGACGATCTCGGGCGTTCTCGACCGGCCGGTACGTGCCCCTTCACTGGTCCACTGCGGCGAACGCATCGCCATGCGGCAGCATCGTCCGGTCGCACGGATAGCACGTCGATTGAAGCGGAAGCTCATCCCGACGCTCGATTGACCGAGGTCCGCCGCCATTAATTCGGCGGCGAGCGATGTCTCCGCTCAGATGCGCTGGTAGCTCCACGACTTCATGGCGCCATTCTCGTACGGCATGATGCCGTGGAACTGTCGCGTGTCGTCGTCGAAGACCATCGGCAACCACTCATGGTCGCTGTCCCAGAGCGGCACTCGGCGCAAATCGGCGAGCGGGACCCATTCGAGCGTCCCCTCCTCGTTGCCGCCGTGCGGCTCGCCGTCGTAGGAATCGACGCGAAACACGAAACACGTGATATTGGCGAGCTTCGAGCCGAAGCCGGTCCAGATGACGGTGCCGCGCATCGCCGCTCGCGAGACCGTCAGGCCGGTTTCTTCGGCGACCTCGCGACGAATGCACGTAACCACGTCCTCATCGGGTTCAACGTGGCCGCCGATGCCGAGGTACTTGCCGAAGTGCACATCGTCCGGGCATTTGTTCCGGTGGATCAACAGCACCGACGCACGATCGGGTGACAGGATGTACGCCGTCGTCTGCATGATGGTCGAAAGCACGTCGCGAGTCTGCCACGCGAGTATGACCAGCACCGGCCGCTCCCCGATAGGCTCGCCGCGGCAAGCC
>DATCXD010000711.1:0-2755 GCA_036566005.1 Micromonosporaceae bacterium
GGCCGCGCTGCGACGGGTCGCGGCCGAAGGCCGGGGCGTGGTGCTCTACGTCCGCGGGCATGAGGGACGTGGCATCGGCCTGCTGCACAAGCTCCAGGCGTACCAGCTGCAGGACGAGGGTCGCGACACCGTCGACGCCAACCTTGACCTCGGCCTGCCGGCGGACGCCCGCGACTACGGCACCGGCGCGCAGATCCTCTACGACCTCGGCGTGCGCAGCATGCGGCTGCTCACCAACAACCCAGCCAAACGAGCGGGTCTGGAGGGGTACGGGCTCGAGATCAGCGGCCGCGAGCCCATGCCCGTACGCGTGCACACCGAGAACATGCGTTACCTGCGAACGAAGCGGGACCGGATGGGACACCTGCTCGAGGAGCTGGACCAGATCGCCGGCGGGACGTTGTGATGTTGGACCGACGACTGCATGGGAAAGGCTAGACATGGCCGGCTTTGGCTCTCCGAACGATTACACCGTTGACGCGGCCGGGCTGCGGCTCGGGATCGTCGTGACCCGCTGGCACGCGGACGTGACCGAGCAGATGCTCGAACGGGCGCTCGCCGCGGCCAAGGCATGCCACGTCGCGGATACCGTGGTGGCGCACGTGTCCGGGTCGGTCGAACTACCCGTGGTGGCGCAGGCGCTCGCCCGACGATGCGACGCCGTGGTCGCGCTGGGCGTCGTCATCCGGGGCGACACCGCGCACTTCGACTACGTGTGCCAGTCCGTCACCGACGGTCTGACGCGGGTTGCACTCGACGAGTCGACACCGGTGGCCCACGGCGTACTTACCGTCGACAGCCTCGACCAGGCCATCGATCGGGCCGGGCTGCCGACATCGAGCGAGGACAAGGGCTTCACGGCGGCGGTTGCCGCTCTCGACGCGGCGCTCGCGATTCGGGCCGTTTCCGAGTGAGCCGCGCGGTCGAGGCCACGCCGGAGACCGAATCCCTGGTACGCACTCTGGTCGCCGATATCACCGCGCGGCCGGTCCGGTCGGTCGATCGGATGGCGTACGGCCACGGCAGCGTCACCTACCGGGCTGATGCCGGTGTGGGCGGCGGGCCCGACGATGTCGCCGTGATCGTACGGACGAACACCGATCCGCGTGTGTACGCCGGCACTCTCGCCAATCTGGCCGCGTTGCGCGGTCTCGGACTGCCCGTCCCGTCCGTGCTGGATGCCGATCTGGCGTGTTCGCGCTATCCGTTCGCGTACGTCGTCACGGACACGTTCCCAGGCCGGGATCTCGGGTTCGTGTTGGCCGACATGACGGCGGCTCAGATGTCCCGCCTCGCCGAGCAGATCGTGGGGTTCGAGCGGCTGGCGTCGAGGTTGCCGCGCGGTTCGGGCTACGGGTTCATGCCAATCGGCGCGGTGGGCGGCCACGGTCGCTGGATCGATGCCGTACGGGCGGATCAGCGGTCAATTCTCGGGTCGAGAGATGGTGGCGTCGACCGCAATGTCGATCGCGAGTTCGCCGAACTGATCGCGAACCTGCGCCGGACCCTGGATCGATCGTCGGCGCGTCTCGACGCGATCGCGCCGACGTGTTTCCTCGATGATCTGACGACGAAGAACGTCATCGTCCATGACGGCGTGCTCCGTGGCGTGGTCGACTTCGACGTCGTCTGTTACGGCGATCCGATGTACTGGCTCGCCCTGACTCAGGTCGCCGTTCTGTTCGACGTCGGCGCGGTCGGCCAGCTCTACGTCGACGAGCTGATTCGACTCTGGGCGCCGTCCCCGTTCGAGCTGGCGAATCTCGCGCTCTACAGCGCACTCCACGTGGCAGAGTTTCTGCGGTGGCCGGATGACGATCGAGGCGATAGCGCGGCGGCGCGTCGCCACCGAGTCATGACGACCGCTCGGTCGTGGCTCGCCGCCGCCGTCTAGTCAGGCACTCGCACACCGCCGCGCGCTACCGCCGGAGATGACGTGCCGGTCGACAAGCGCGGAGTCCACGATGTGCGAGCGTCAGCGGACGCGACGCTGCTACAGGTCCGCCGCGGGCGCGAGGGTGGACTGGCGCGACCGTGTCATCGTTGCCATCCGCACAAACAAAGCATCGAACCGGCTCACGCACTGACGGCTCGCATGGGAGCTGCTTCCCAACTTCCACCGAGCCGCCTTGTACGGGCGATGTCGTAGGCAGCGTTCGACGGTCACAACGACGCGTCGCATCGGGAGCAGCGTCACGAAGCAGCGTTCGGCGGTTACGAAACCGCCTGGCAGGAGTGGTATCAGCGCGCAGCGTCCGGGGGTCACTGAGCCGCCTCGTATGGGGAGCGGTGTCACGGACGAGCGTTTCGACGACACGAAGCCGCGTCGTATGGGAGTGGCGTCACGAGGCGGGGTCCGACGGCACGAAGCCGCCTCGCACAGGAGCTGCGTCCGCTCGTCAGAAAGCCGCCTCATGCGCCCGAGCCGCTCGTGACTACGCGCCCCGTCGCGGAGCGGCACCGCTCCTACACGATCTGCGATCATCAGGCTTGATTCCAGGTGCCAGCAGCGGAATCCGCGCCGACCCGCCAAGATCAAGGCCGCGAGTGGTAGTGGTTGCGGCGGGGGCGGCGTCCGGGGTCGAGGTATGCCGGGGGGGATGAATTCGGGTCGGTGGTCGGCGCCCATTCGGACTGTCCACTCGTTGGCGTGGATGAGCCGGTGGTGATGGCCGCATAGAGCGACGCCGTTGTCGCGGTTCGTTGGTCCGCCGTGAGCCCAGAACTGGATGTGGTGGATTTGACTCCAGCGGCT
>DATCXD010000718.1:0-2293 GCA_036566005.1 Micromonosporaceae bacterium
TCGACCGGCTCTTCCGGGCGGCCATGGGAGCCTGCGCGCGGTCGGGTGGTGGGGCCCTGCGCGACCGCTACGGTGCCGGCTACGGCGAACTCCTCATCGACTTCCGGACCGTCCTCGCCGCGCCCGACGGCGTCGTGACGGCCACCGCCTTCGCCGAGGTCATGCGCTATTACGACGCCGGCAAGGTCGAGTCCACGATCCGCCGCGCCGAGGATCGGGGCGCCGTGACCCGCGATGACGATGGCCGGATTCGGGCCACACCGGCCGGTCACGCCTTTCTCGACGACGTCTACGCGGCACAGGCCGACGCGCTGGGTTCGTTGTGGGGCGGCGCGAGCAAGGCCGTCAAGCGGCTGGCCGCCGTCACCGGCGACATTGTCGTCGCGGCGTCGCAGCGCCCGCTGTTGCGGGTCGGCGCGTTCACGGCGATGACGCCGAACTACGAGCCGGTCGAAACGCCGGCTGCCGTCCTCCTGCTCAATCGATTGAGCGCCTTGCGGTATCACCGATCGGATGCACACGCGATCGCTTGGCGGTCAGCGGGAATGAGCGCGACCGAGATGGTGGCGATCCAGGAATCGGGCGGCCCGCGACGGGACGCGATCGAAGCACGGACCAACGAGATCGCCGCGGCGCCGTTCCAGATTCTGGCTGAGGATCGCCGTAGCACCTTCCTCGCCGATCTCCGTTCGATGCCCGTACCCGGCTGAGCTGGGGTGGTCTGACCTTCAGGCCACTCGGCCACGCGGCCCTCGGAACCAGCTGTGACATGTCGCGAATAGCGACAGACTGGGGTCTAGTGAGCGGGCAAGTCTTGAGATGTGCTCGTGGACGGGCGACCATGTCCGTACTCGTCCATAGATGCGCGAGGGGTGATGTGGCAATGCGTGTACGCGATGCGATGACCAAGCCCATCCTCACGGTGGGCCCCGAGCACACGATCCGCCAGGTTGCCCAGCTCATGACGGCGCGCCGGGTGGGTTCGGCTGTCGTTCACGATCCGGAGTCGGCCGGTGTCGGGATCATGACCGAACGCGACGTCCTGTACGCAATCGGGCGCGGACTCGATCCCGATGTCGAGCGGGCCACCAACCACCTGACCCGCGACGTCGTCTACGCCGGACCAGACTGGACGCTGGAGGACGCCGCTTCCGCCATGATTCGCGGTGGCTTCCGGCACCTCGTTGTCATGGAGGCCGACGACGTACTCGGCGTGATTTCCGTACGCGACATCATCCGGGTCTGGGCCGACCAGCGGGTCCCGGCCAAGGCCGGCTAATCCGCTAGAGTTGACCCAGCACGCGCTCGTCGGCAAATCGCGCCGTATCGAGTGCCGTTGGACTGCGGCGTGCCGGCATCGCGGGCAGCCGCGCGGTCGGTCGGCTTTACAACGGTTGGTGCTACAACGGTTGGTGCTCAGCTCAGCCTGCGCATCATCTGACCCGGCCGCGGTTCGCGTTGCATCAGACGCCCGTGTACCAGGTCGCTTCCGCCAGGTGTGTGCGGCGCTGGACCGCCGAACTTGAGCCGCTACTGGGCACGACGGTTCACACTCAATCGGCCGTCCACTGGTCATGGATACTTTGTGCCACAACGATTTCGGTCTGTCTCTGTGGCCGCTGAGATTGTCGTACGGGTGTGCGAATCTGGTGTCATGGACGAGGCGTTGGAGCGGGTTGGAGCCGAGATCGCCGGGTTCGCGGCGCGTCCGGTCTACGGCCTGTCCGATGTCGCACTGCGTGAGTCGGCGGTGGCTTTGCAGCGCATCGTGTCACAGGCGACGGCCGCGCTGTCCGTGGTGGTTCGTGAGGCGCAGGGCCGAGATCTGCCTGGCCGGGATGGCGCCGCGTCGACCGTTTCGTGGCTGCGTGACCTGCTGCGGGTGACGGCGGCTGAGGCGCGGACTGTGGTGGCAGTGGGTGAGATCCTGGATGCGCGCGTCGCCCTTGCTGACGCGGTCACCGCCGGCGCGATCAACGTTGGCCAAGCCGTCGCGATTGATCACGTGCTGCGTGACGTGCCGGTCGAGGATCCGGTGTTGGTGGACAAGGTCGAAGGCGTCCTGGTTGAGTACGCGCAGCAGTTCGAACCGGCGATCCTGCGCCGACTCGGCCAGCGGGTGCTCGCACACGTCAACCCCGACCTGGCCGACCAGCGGCTGCGTGACCGGTTGGAACGTGAGGAGCGTCATGCCCGGCAGCGTCGCGGGTTCACCCTCGCCCCCGACGGGTTGGGTGGCATGCGGTTGTCCGGGATCCTGGATGTCGAAGGCGCGGCACTGGTGGCCGCGGCG
>DATCXD010000719.1:0-7211 GCA_036566005.1 Micromonosporaceae bacterium
TGCCGAACCGCCCGGCGACGTACCCGGCGCCGTGCCGGACGGGTGGGACGAACGCCGACCACGCGGGCCACGCAGCGGAGCGAGGGCGAGCTCCCGGTCGAACTTCGTGAGGTCCTTCCCGACGCTCGAGTTGAGCTGCCATGGAACGCTCGTGACCATCACGCCGGGCTCGTAGAGCAGGCGGGCCTTCAGGCGCAGTGCGCTCTGGTTGTGCAGCAGGTTCTCGAACCACTTGCCGACGACGTACTCCGGAATAAAGACCGTGACCACATCGCGGGGCGAGGCCTTGCGCAGCGACTTCACATAGTCGATCACCGGACGGCTGATTTCCCGGTACGGCGAGTCGATGACCACGAGCGGGACGTTGATGTCCCGCGCCTCCCACTCCTCCTGGATCTTGCGCGTGTCGGCGTCGTCGACGTTGACCGTGACCGCGGACAGCGTGTCGGGCCGGGTGCCCTGGGCGTAGGCGAGTGCGCGCAGCGTTGGCAGGTGCACCTTGCTGACCAAGACCACGGCATGGTTGCGGGCCGGCAGCACCGGGCGTTCCTCGGCCGGGGCCAACTCGCTGGCGACGTGGTCGTAGTGACGCCGGATGGCGATCATCACGAGGTAGATCGACACCATCGCCGCGATCGAGATCCAGGCGCCGGCGAGGAACTTCGTAAGGATGACGAGGACGAGCACAAAGCCCGTCATCACGGCGCCGATGCCGTTGATCGCGCGCGACCGATGCATCCGGCGGCGGACCTGCCGGTCCCGTTCCGTGCGGAGGAGCCGGTTCCAGTGCCGCAGCATGCCGCTCTGGGACAGCGTGAACGACACGAACACGCCGACGATGTAGAGCTGGATCAGGTGCGTCGGCTGGGCCTTGAACGCGATCATCAGCACGACGGCGAACGCGGCGAGGAACAGGATGCCGTTGGAAAACGCCAGCCGGTCACCACGGGTGTGTAGCTGGCGGGGCAGGTAGCGGTCCTGCGCGAGGATCGAGGCGAGCACCGGAAAGCCGTTGAACGCCGTGTTCGCGGCCAGGACGAGAATCAGCGCCGTTGCGCCGACGACGATGTAGAAGGGCCCCGTGAAACTCCCGAACACGGTGTGTGCGAGCTGCGGCGTCACCGGCTGGTCGATCGCGTTCTGGATGTGGACGTGGGTCAGGTTCGCCAGCACCACGATGCCGATCAGCATGGTGACGGCGAGCGTGCCGAGCAGGAGCAATGTCGTCGCGGCATTCTTGCTCTTGGGCTTTTTGAACGCGGGCACACCGTTGGAGATCGCCTCGACGCCGGTCAGCGCGGCGCTGCCGGATGAGAACGAGCGGATCATCAGGAACGCGAAGGCGAACCCGGTCACCGAATGGGCGTTGACGATCGGGGTGTGTGCCGACGCCGCTTCCAGGTCATTCCCAAAGAAGAAGATGCGGACGAAGCCCCAGCCCACCATCGCGAGTACGGAGATCATGAACGCGTACGTCGGTATGGCGAAAGCGACGCCCGCCTCCCGGATGCCGCGCAGGTTGGTCGCGGCGAGTATGGCGACGACCGTGACCGCGACACCGACGGGATGGTCGCGGGCGAATGGCCAGGCCGACCCGAAGTTGGCCACCCCGGACGAAACCGACACGGCCACGGTGAGCACGTAGTCGACCATGAGCGCGCTCGCGACGACCAGCCCGAATTTGGGACCGAGGTTGACGGTGGCCACCTCGTAGTCGCCGCCGCCGGACGGATACGCATGCACATTCTGCCGGTAGCTCGCGACCACGACGAGCATGACGACCGCGACCGCGATCGCGATCCGCCACGAGTAGGCGTAGAACGCGGCACCACCGACCGATAGCGTCAGCAGGATCTCGTCGGGGGCGTACGCGACCGAGGACAGGGCATCGGAGGCGAAGACCGGCAGTGCGATCCGCTTCGGCAACAGCGTGTGCTGAAGCCGGTCCGACCGGAACGGGCGACCAAGGAGAAGCCGCTTGGCGAGCGAGGTGGGTCGTGCCACAACCGACTAGCGTACGGGGAACACACACCCCTGCGGTGGAGGGGTGATCGGCAACCGTGCGCGGATCCGACGGCTACGAGGCGCACCGCCGCACGGCCGGGACGCGGGGAGTCCGCACACACAATCTCGGACCGGCATGGCACCCTTTGCGTAGCAGTCGCAACTGAGCTGTTGCTGAGCGGGCGAAAGGATCGATGCCGTGCACGTCGTGATCATGGGATGCGGCCGGGTCGGCTCGACGCTTGCCTACAGCCTGGAGGCGCGCGGCCACTCCGTGGCCGTGATCGACTCGGATGCCGACGCGTTCCGGCGGCTCGGGACCGAGTTCACCGGCCTGACCGTCACCGGGATGGGCTTCGACCGCGAGGTCCTCATCTCCGCCGGCATCGAGCGCGCTGACGCATTCGCCGCCGTGTCCAGCGGGGACAACAGCAACATCATCTCGGCGCGCCTGGCGCGGGAGAATTTCGGTGTCAGCCGCGTGGTGGCCCGGATCTACGACGCCAAGCGCGCCGAGGTCTACGAGCGCCTCGGCATCCCCACCGTGGCCACCGTACGGTGGACGGCCGACCGGATGCTGCGCCATCTCGTGCCGGAAACGAACGCCGAACTGTGGCGTGATCCGACGAGCACGATCTCGATCATCGAGGTGCCGCTCGATCGGGACTGGGTCGGCAAGCCGCTGCGGACGATCGAGGAGGCGACCGGGACCCGGGCGGCGTACGTCATGCGCTTCGGGATCGGCATACTGCCCACCGCGTCCACCATGATCCAAGAGGGCGACCACGTCTTCATGCTGGTGACGGACGAAATGATCGATACCGTCACCAAGATCACCGGAGCACCGGAAGGGGGGCGCTAATCATGCGGGTGGCGATCGCCGGGGCGGGCAACGTGGGACGGTCCATCGCGGCCGAATTGATCGACAACGGGCACCAGGTCATGCTGATCGAGCGGGTGCCGAACATGCTGCGACCGGAGCGCGTGCCTCAGGCTGAGTGGGTCCTGGCCGACGCCTGCGAGGTGGCCAGCCTGCAGATGGCGCGCCTGGAGACATGTGACGTCGTGGTCGCGGCGACCGGTGACGACAAGGTCAACCTCGTCGTCTCGCTGCTCGCGAAGACCGAGTTCGGCGTCAACCGGGTCGTCGCGCGGGTCAACCGGGCCGAGAACGAATGGCTCTTCACCGACCAGTGGGGCGTCGACGTCTCGGTCAGCAAGCCGCGGCTGATGGCGGCACTGGTCGAGGAGGCGGTCACGGTCGGCGACCTCGTCCGGTTGATGACGTTCCGTCAGAGTCAGGCGAACCTGGTCGAGATCACGCTGCCGCTGTCCGCCCCGTACGTCGGACGACCGGTCCGGGACGTACCGATGCCGCGCGACTGCGCGCTGGTGGCGATTCTGCGGGGCAAGCGCGTGCTGGTGCCGAGCCCGGACGATCCGCTCGAGGTCGGCGATGAGTTGATCTTCGTCGTCACGAGCGAGGTGGAGGACGAGGTCCGGGCCGTCATCCTGGGCGCCGACAGCGTCGAGCGGACGCGCACTTCAGCAATCCCCCGGACCGGTCGCGGTCCGGGGACCGCGACCGCCTGACTTTGGCTGACCCTGGCTGACGCCGGTCAGCGCACGTCGGCCAAGCTCGGGTCCGAGGCGGTCAGCCGCCGCACCGACCACACAGTGAAGGCCAGCAAGAGGGCGTACGGCGGATAGCCCAGCGCGAGTCGAGCGATGCCGAGCGCGGTGCCTGGATCGTGGGCACCGGTGTTGCCGAACAGCCACGTCTGTATGGCGACCTTGACCAGGTAGGTGCCGGCCCACAACAGCGTCAGCCGGCTGAACAGGCGCACCATTGGCGGCCGGTCCTGCCACCGGGTGCTGCCCCCGGCGATCAGCAACGACCAGATCCACCCGACCAGCGGCCGGCGGACCAGCACCGACGCGATCATGGCCAGGCCGTACACCGCGCTCAGGATGATTCCCGGCAGATAGAAGTCCTTCGCGCTGCCGGTCTTCCAGGCGAACGCGACACCGATCGCGACGCCGAAGACACCGTTGACCGCATGCCGGATGGTCTGCCGATGCAACAGGCGGACGACGGCGATCAGCAGCGCGGATGCGATCGACACGATCATCGCCGGCCGCAGCGCCCAGAAGTTGACGATGATGAACACGGCGATCGGGATGCTCGACTCGAGTACGCCACGGACACCGCCGAGCTGCTCGGCCAGCTGCTCCGAGAAGGTCGGCACGACCTGGGTCGTCGATGCTTCCGCCGCTCCGGCCGGGCCGGGTGCGCTGGCGGACTGCGACGGACCTGGCTTGGCCGGGCTGATCGCCGCGGCCGTTTCGGCGTCGATGGTGAACTCGAACGCGCTCGCGTCGAAGGCCGAGACGCCGGACGTCTCGGCGCGGCCGTGCGGCGTCGATTCGTCCGTCATGCGTTCGCCCCTCGTGCCCGGTGCGCGGGAATCACCGTGGCGGCTCCAACTCGTAGTACGGGTTGTAGACGACCTTGCGATCATCGCGCGTCGCCACGCGTCCGCGTATGGTCAACTGCCGTCCCGGCTCGATTCCGGCAATGTGTCGACGCCCGAGCCAGACCAGCGTCACCACGTCGCTGCCGTCGTAAAGCTCGGCTTCGAGCGTCGGCAACGTGGTCCGCGGCGTATACACCACCGTACGCAGGCGGCCACTGATCGATACAAGATCGCCCCGACCGGCCTCGTCGACCGGACAACAGCCGGACGCGACGGCATCACGCTGCAGCTCTTCGGCTTCGAGTTCGGCCTCAGAGGCGACCAACCGGCGCATCAAGCGTCGGATCGATGATTCGCGATCAACCGACACCATGGTGCGGTGGTCACTCTCCTCAGCCATTGACCCGAACCGCGGGCTCCATCGGTCAAGGGTACGACGCCGGGGCCCGTCGTAGTCGGGTCCGTTTGGCCGGCGCGTCGGCGATACCATCCCCGGCATTTCGCCTTGGGCGATAGGCGAACGCGCCCCATCGACGGTCCGCGACATTCGAGACATGACTTCGACTCCTGAGATCCTGGTCGGCCGCGCGCTTGCTGGCACGCCGTCGCCGACACCCTCGGCGGTCATTGGTCCGGCCGGTGATCTGGCCGATCGACCCGCACCTCTATAGAGCGCTCACTGCTCAACGGACATTCCGGGGCCTCGATGGCGCATCCGATTCACCACCCCGGCCACTTCCCGGCACGACACCGTTCGTGGCCGGCCGGCTCGCCTCCTGGGCCGCGGCCTGTGCCTTCGCCTGTTCGGCGATCTCACGGGGCAGGCGCAACGGCAAGACCTCCAGCACCGGCATCGCGTCGCGACCGCGATCGACGACAAGTCCGTGGAAGCTGTCCGTCAACAACGGGGACGCCGCTGGGTCGAGCGCGACCGGACCTTGGAAGATTGCTCGGAGCAGCCACCGGGGCCCGTCCACCCCGACGAAGCGCAGATCGACCGCGCCCTCCGGTGTGGTGACCCGGGCCCGCAACGCGGTTCCGTACTCGCTGTCGCGAATGTCGTCGACCGATGCGCCGCCCGCGCTCAATTCTCTGCGGATGTCGGCGCGAGCCTCGTCCCAGACACTTTCGTTTCGCGGCGCGGCCATAACGGACAGCATCAGCGCATTGTCGGCGTGCATGAGTGCGACCTGCTGGATAACGCCTTCCTCGTTAGCCTGTACGCGGATCGAGACCCCGTCGATGATCGGGATGTGCAGGCTGCCGAGGCTGAGACGTTCTACTCCTTCGGGAGCCTCGGAGATGTCGTATGGCCCGGTCGCCTCGATCATTTCCTCGTCGGCGGTCTCATCGACGTCCGACGCCGGATCGGCGGACCGTGCCCGCCTGGTCCCGCGATCGGCGGGCCGATCCGCTCCGGCCGAGGAGCGGCGCGTCCGCTTCGTGTGCCGTCCACTCCCGCGATCTCCCGAGAAGATCACCGCTGTGCCTCGCATCCCTCGTGCCCGGGAGCGCTGTCCCGGCCCTTCGCGCGCCGAGCGACCGCCGTGGCCGGAGCACCGCCGGCCGCAGAAGCCGCTCGTCTGCGCATCGCCGGCGTCACTCTAGCTGAGCAGTCCGGCGTGTCCACCAGTCGAGCCATGCCGCCCCGCGCCGCGCACGGTCTCGCCGAGAACATCGACGCGGTGAAAGTGTGCGCGCTCGACGCGCTGCACGACAAGTTGGGCAATCCGGTCGCCCCGCGAGATGTGCGCGATCGCCTCAAGATCGTGGTTGACCAGGATCACCATGATCTCGCCGCGGTAACCAGAGTCGACGGTCCCGGGCGCGTTCAGCACCGTCACGCCGAGCTTCGCGGCGAGTCCGGACCGCGGGTGGACGAGCCCGACGTACCCGTCCGGCAACTCGATCGCGACACCGGTCGGCACGATCGCCCGGCCGCCCGGCTTGATGTCGGCCGGCGACGCGGCATAGAGATCGGCGCCGGCATCGCCCGGATGGGCGTAACCGGGCATGGGCAGCTCCGGGTCCAGCTGAGCGACCGGGATCGAAAGCGGCGTCGTCTCGTCCACGTACGGCTCCTCTTCGCTACACCGACCTGGCCGACATGCTCGCATGCACCGCCGACGGCCGCCGAGCGGCCACCGGATCCGACCAGAGCCGACCAGACCTGCGCCGGCCGGCGTGTCATACGCTCTCAGGGTGGTACAGGATTCCGGGATGGCGGCTAGCCGGGCGCAACCGCTGCCCCATCCGGCCGGGCGCGGCGGTGACGGAGTCGCCTACCGCGAACGCCTGACGGTGCCGTGGTGGACCTGGCCGTTGGCGCTCGCGTTCGCTGCCTTGCTGGCCGCCGAGGTGTTTCTCGGCGCCCCGACGGCTCTGATCTGGGTGCCGTACGCGATCCTGCTGCCGGCGACCGCCTGGGGCCTGCTGGCGCTGGGGCGGATCGTGGTGCGGGTCGCCGACGGCGAACTCTACGTGGACGACGCGCACCTCCCGGTGTCGTACGTCACCGAGGTCAACGTGCTCGACGCCGAGGCGAAGCGAGCGCTGCTCGGGCCGGTCGCTTCGCGGTACGCCTTCATCGTGCAGCGGCCATGGATCACCGGCGCGGTGCGTGTCGTGATCGACGATCCGGCCGATCCGACGCCGTACTGGATCGTCAGCTCGCGGCGACCGGCAAAGCTGGCGGCCGCGATCATCGCGGCCCGGGACGCTGCCGCGGCC
>DATCXD010000726.1:0-4674 GCA_036566005.1 Micromonosporaceae bacterium
AGCCGCATCAGGTCAAGACGTTCAAGCTGTCCAATGATCGGCGGTTCGAGGAGAAGCTGATCGACGTCGTCGGGTTGTATCTGGCGCCGCCGGACAACGCGATCGTGTTGTGCCTGGACGAGAAGTCCTCCGTGCAGGCGCTGGACCGCACCCAACCCTCGCTGCCGATGGTCAAGGGCCGGGCGGCGACCATGACCCACGACTACAAACGAAACGGCACCACGACACTGTTCGCGGCGTTGGACGTACTCACCGGCACAGTCATCGGCCAGTGCCTACCCCGGCACCGGCACGAGGAGTTCCTGAAGTTCCTGCGCAAGATCGAACGCGAGACACCCAAGGGCCTGCAGGTGCATCTGATCTGCGACAACTACGCCACCCACAAACACCCGAACGTGAAAGCGTGGCTGGCCAAACATCCCCGGTTCCACATGCACTTCACCCCAACTTCCTCAAGCTGGTTGAACCTGGTGGAACGCTGGTTCCGCGAACTGACCGACAAAGCGCTACGCCGCGGCGTATTCCACTCCGTCCCAGACCTGATCACCAAGATCGAGGAATACCTCGCCGCCCATAACGACGACCCGAAACCATTCATCTGGACCGCGACCGCCGACGACATCCTCGCCAACGTCGCCCGCGGACGCGTCGCACTCCAAGCAGTCAACCAATAACGAGACACACCACTAGTTGTGCCGATGGCTGTTGAGCTGTTTCGACGTTCGACCGTGTAGGCATTCGTCGGGCCGTCGATGTTAGGTTCGCCGGCATGACTGTGCAGATCACGGCCGGGCAGTTCCACGCGGCTGACGGAGTCGAGGATTGGCGCTGCCTCTATCACGTGGTCTCGGCCTATTTCCGTACCATGTCGTTGGCCGGGGGTATCGCGTTCGTCGATGAGATAGGCCGGATCGTCGGCGAGGCCGAGCAGGAGTACCTCAAGGTCGATCTGCGTAATTCCGGCGTCGCCGTGAGCCTGGGGCGGCGCGACATCGCGCTGGCCAGGCGGATCTCGGTCGCTGCCAGGGAACTGGATATCCCTGCCGACCCGGGTGCTGTGCAACTGGTCAACGTCACGCTCGATGCACTGGTCGGCGTGGACGTGCTGCCGTTCTGGCGGGCGGTGCTCGGTTATCGCCAGATCGGCGATGACTATCTGTTCGACCCGTCGTTCCGTGGCCCGGGCTTCGGGTTGCAGCAGATGGACGTGGCGCGCCCGCAACGCAATCGCGTGCACATTGATGTCGCCGTTCCGCACGATCAGGCCGAGACGCGCATTGCCGCCGCACTGGCCGCGGGCGGTCACCTGGTCTCCGATGTGCACGCGCCGATGTGGTGGGTACTGGCCGACGCCGAGGGTAACGAAGTATGTGTCGCCACCTGGGTCGGCCGCGAATAGCCGACCTGCTGGGACAGTGTCCTCCACCGGGTGTCGCCGCGATGGCGAATACATGTGGCGAGCCCTGTGTCTCCTGCTGCCCGCCTACGTTCCCGCAGTTCACGGGGAACCTGAAATGACCGTACTGAGTTGGCCTAGTGCCGTGGTTCGCTGCGTGGTCGGGCGATGATCTCCGGCGCGGGTTGCTGCCATTCGATGACGGGCGCGTAGCGGACGTGGCCGAGCAGTTGAAGGTCGCGGCTGGCGATTGTTCGGGTGGGTCGCTTGGTTTGCTGGTTGGGCGCCTGATGTTCGTGGACCTTGAAATCCATCGGTTGCTCGGCGGCTCATGTGTTTCGCGAGTTCTGGATCCGCTGGATCGTGGCTGTGTCATGAGGCATGCTGCGATGAGCACCGAGTGGACAAGGTGTAGACCCCTAACGTGTGACGGTCGCGGGAAGGCTCACAATCATGATCATTCCTGCGCTGTCGTTCGGTTCTGCTGCCCATCTTTACGACTCGGTACGCCCGACCTACCCGGCCGACGCGGTCGCCTGGGCCTTGGGTGGGGCGGGCTGGTCAGAGGCGCCGGGTGTGATCGACGACAACTCGCCGTCGAAGAGGCAGCTCAGAGTGCTGGACCTCGGGGCGGGCACGGGTCTGCTCACCGGGGTGCTACTGGCCGCCGGCCACGACGTGGTCGCCGTCGAACCCGACGAGCAGATGCGGGCCGTCGCCGCCGAACGCTACTCGGCCGCCAGCGTGCTGGCCGGCAGCGCCGAGAACATCCCGCTGCCGGACGCCTCCATCGACGCCGTCGTCGTTGGGCAGGCGTATCACTGGTTCACGCCGCAGCGAGCACTGCCGCAGATCCGCCGGGTGCTGCGCGACGGCGGCGTGTTCGCACCGGTGTGGAACGTCCGCGACGACCGGGTGCCGTGGGTGGCCGCGCTCTCCGGCATCGTTGGCAGCGAGGGATACGGGTTGAAGACCACCTGGCCGTATGGGCCTGTGACGCCCTGGTTCACCGAACCCGAACAGGGCCTGTATGAGCATGCCGTGCCGATGGCGACGGCGCGGCTGGTGGACCTGGTCCGCTCCCGATCGTTCTACCTGACCGCCGACGACGCGACAAAGATGCGCCTCGACGCCGAGATCGCCGAGCTGATTGCGACCGACCCGGCCCTGGCCGGCCGCGACACCATCGACGTGCCCTACCGGACCTGCGTCTACCGAATGTGCCCCGCGTGACGCCGACGGTAAGCCGCTAGGCTGTCAAGTCGCCGATCTCGCGGCGGCGGCGGTAGTGGGCTTTGGCTGACTCGCTGTGCTGGTGATGATCTTCAAACGAGATGTCCACGTTCTGGGACACATCGATGAGAACGCAGGTCTCAGAAGATCGCGTTGTCGATGCGGCGGCATCGATGCGCGTGCGAGGGCAGGCTCGGCGCCGGCGGCGAGTGCGGCAACCAAATCCTCGGCAGGCCCGACCGTCGTGATGAGATCCCTCGGTTAGGGTCACGCCCATGCCCGCTGATATAGGCCCGCTGGCCACCGGGGACATCGATGTATGGTGCGCGATCATCGCCGAGGGTCGGGCCCGGGAGTCGGGATCGACCGTGGACGCCGGCGCCCTTGCAGCCGCCTTGTTCGACGGCGACACGTCGACCGAGGACGTGTTGCGCCTCTCGGCACGGCGCGACGGGCTCGTGGTAGGCGTGGCCGACTGCCGCACGCAGCCGGGCGGCACGTTCCTGCGCGTGTACGTGACCGAGGCGTACCGGCGTAGGGGTCTCGGGCGAGCGCTCCTTGACGCGTCGACGGTGTGGTCTCGAGCCGCAGGCGCAGCGCGCGTGACCGCGACGGTCGTCGCGGGCGGCCCCGGCGAGGCGTTTGCGGCGAGCGTCGGCGCCCGTACCGTGATCCGGCTCGTGACACTCGAACGCACCCTGGACAGCCCGGCACCGTCGGTAACGCTGCCGTCCGGCCTGCGTCCGGTGTCGTGGACGGCTCGGTGCCCGGATCCGCTGCTCCCCTCTTACGCCGACCTCAAGAGCCGTGTCGCCGATGCGCCCGACGCGCATCTCCAGCTCGATCGTAGGGAGTGGACACCGGCGGACGTACGGGCATGGGAGGCTCGACACGGCCACCATCTCCTCGTCTGCGGCGCGACCGATGAGGCGGCCGGTGCATTGGTCGGGTTCACCGAGGTCGCCGCGCCCGATGCCGGCACGGTCGACCAGATCGACACCGCCGTCGACCGGGCGTGGCGCGGCCGTGGCCTCGGCACATGGCTCAAGGCGACGATGGTTGACCGGCTGTGCGCCGAGCGGTCGCGCGGTGACGGGCGCCGCTTTGACCGGATCGTCTCGACGATCAATGAGCGCAACGCGCCCATGCGCTCGGCCAGCGAGCGCGTCGGCTATTGCGTCGCGTGGCGACGACGGCTCGTGGCGATCGATCTGCGAGAAGCGATCGATTTGTGAGAGGCGACCGATCTAGGTGAGGCGGTCGATCCGCACGAGGCGGAAACGGGCGCTACTGTCCGGTAACTTGAGGTGGCAAACTGACTCTTATGATGCGCTACGTACAGGCCGCTCCAAAGCTTCCGGATCCGTACACGTCAGATCCGGTGTTGCGGTCCTATCTGCGGCGCCATCTCGGCGCCGACCGGATGGCGGCGGCCGAGCCTCGGCTGGCCGCGCTCGGCGCGGCGGTGACCGCCACGCTGCGGGATGCGCATCTGGACGCGGAGGCGAATCCGCCCACGCTGCGGCAGTTTGACCCGTGGGGTGGCCGTGTCGATCGCGTCGAGACCAGCGCCGGCTGGCAAACGTTGCGGGCGGCAGCAGCGGAGCACGCCGTGGTGGCACTCCCCTACCAGGCGGATGCGCGAGCGACGTTCGGGTCGACCGCACGCGTCGTGCACCATGCGTTGCTGCACCTGTTCGGGCCGGAATCGGCGGTGTTTTCCTGCCCGGTTGCCATGAGCGACGGGGCGGCCGCGCTGCTGTCGCGCGACGACGTCGACCCGGCCGTCCGGGACGCCTGGCTCCCCCGGCTGCTGTCGACCGATCCCGAGCGCGCGATCACCAGCGGCCAGTGGATGACCGAGTCGCAGGGAGGGTCCGACATCTCCCGCTCGACCACAACGGCGCGACGGCCGGACGCCGGCGCAACGCTCGACGAAGCACGCCGACCGTGGCGGTTGACCGGCGAAAAGTGGTTCTGCTCCGCGGCCGACGCGGCTATGGCCGTCGCGCTGGCCCGTCCGGACGGTGCCGGAACCGGCAGCC
>DATCXD010000382.1:0-3446 GCA_036566005.1 Micromonosporaceae bacterium
GCGCTGTTGGCGGCTGCCGCCGACCTGAACGGCAAGGGCTACGACATGACCCTCACGGCCGCCGGGATCACCGGCCACGGTTCGGTCGACCCGTCCAACCATGCGGTGACCCTTGCCGCGAAGGGCAGCGAGGGCGGCCAGACGTACGAGTTGGATCTGACCGGCATCGGCTCGGACCTGTGGGTGAAAGTCGACCTCGGCGCGCTGAACAGCCAGGTCGGCCTCGACCCGAAGAAGTGGCTCAAGATCGACGCGACCAAGGTCGATGACTCCACCATTGGCCTCGATCTGTCGAACCTGAGCGATGTGCTTGACATCGCATCGCTGACCAAGGCCATGTCGAACGTCCAGCGCACCGACGCGACTCATCTCACCGGCACGATCGACCTGACGAACCTGAGCGGTGTCGAGAAGCCGGACGCCGACGTGCTGAAGAAGGCCGGTGCGGCGGCCAAGTCCGTCCCGTTCACGGCGACCCTGGATGGCCAGGGCCGACTGAGCGATCTGAAGATCAACGGCGACTCGATCGACAGCGGGCTCAGCGTCGACATCGCGCTCTCGAATGTCGGCTCGCCGACTGCCGTGACCCCACCGCCGGCCGCGGATGTCGTTCCGGCGCCGGCGGCGATCTACCAGATCCTCGGCAGCAACTAGCTCGGCCAGTCCGATCGCGGGTACGGCTTCGGCCGTGCCTGCGATCGGCATTGGGCCGTCGAATCCGGGCATCGCGAACGGTTCGCCGACCGTTCGCGCGGGGTCGACAGATCGGTTGCTCGGTCCTAGCCTGGCACCGCCCCGCCTTTCCGACGTGCCGTCGTGGACCGTCGGCGGGTCGCGACCGGAGGCTTGCGTGGCCCTGCACCGTACGGCGATCGCCGTCGTGCTTGCGCTCACCGTCGCGTCCGGCGCGGCCTGCACGACCGTCACGCCACCGATCGAGCCACCGCTGGCCGAGGGAACAACGGCCGGACCGAACGCATCGCCCGCTCTCTCACGCGCGCTCGCAGCATTGTCGACGGACAGCTATCAGGTGCGCGTCGTCGCTTCGCACGGACGGGACGTCGCAAGCGGCAGCGTCGTGCCGTCGGTCGCGTCGTTCGATGTGCAGTGCGCCACCGCCGTCGAAGACCATGCGTTCCGGGAGCGCGTACGCAAGATCGGCGGCGCCGTCTGGCTGAGCGTGGATTTTCCCGACGTCAACAGCGAACTCGGGATCTCGGCCCAGCAATGGATCGCGGCGTCGCCGGCGAAGTTGACGGTCGGTGCCAGCGCCAAAGTCGACGTCGCAAGCCGGGATCCGCTCGATCTGGGCGTACTTTTCGACGGCGTGACCGCGGTCTGGCGAAGCGATCCGACGCACCTCGCCGGAACCGTGGACTACACACGCAGTCACGGCGTCACCGCGCCGGACGCCGACGAACTGAGCGAAGCCGGCAAAGCCGCGGCGTCGACACCCTTCACCGCGACTCTCGACGGCGACGGCCGGCTGCTGATGGTGACGATCGACGCGGATGCGTACAACCCGGACCTGACCCGGACGATCGCCCTGTCCGATTATGGATCGGCGCCGGCACCGGCCCGCCCGGCCAAGTCGAGCGTCGTCGCCGCGACGCCGATGGTCTACCAGCTGTTCAACGAGGGCTGATGGCCGATCCAGTCGAGCCTTGCGAATCCCCGACGCCCTGGCCAGCGACTCGCAGGGTAGTCCGACCGGCTGACCTCGGAACTGGTCAGCCGTACCTTGCGGATTCCTCCATCGAGGGGCCGGAGATCCCGACCCGCCCGCGTTGTCGCGTCTCACTAATCATGTCGTGGGACCGGGGTGGGGGCCCACCGCCTGCCGCTCGACATCTGTGGTGAGACGGAGGGCGCCAGATTCTCGTTGAAGGTGACTGTCTGGGGGTTGCGAGGCGGTGGATCGGGCGCGAAGCCGGGAATCGAGCGCGAAGCCGGGGATCAGGGTCATTTTCTGCGTGATCTCCTGGGCCGGGTATGGCGTTGCCCGGGTTTCGCCGAAGAGGTTCCAGTAAAAGTCGTTCATGACGGCCGCGACGGGCGCATAACGGGTGATCAGCTCCGCGACCGGCTCGGGTGAGCCGGCGGGTCGGGCTCCCGCGGCACAGCGGCGGATGTAGTCGTAGCGCTCGACGGGTCCGCCGGTGTCGGGGGCGGCTATGCCGACGACGTTGGCGACTATCCAGTTGAGCAGTTCCCTCACGGCGTAGCCGGCGTCGTGGCTCATGTGCTCTGCGACGAAGTCCCGCTCGTCAGTCGACAGGTCGAACCGGGGCGAGGTGGCCAGGCCGAGATCCGCCAGGTAAAGTCGGCGGCCGTCGGTCAGGATGTTGCGGAAGTGGGCGTCGAAGTGCAGCAGCCCATTGGTGTTCATGAAGGCGATGTCGGCGCTTAGGCATCGCTGCACCATGGTGCAGGCGGCGGCGACGGCGTCTGGGCCGGCGGCGAGCTCGCTGGTCAGCCAGGCGTCCAGGCTCTGCGGGATGTATTCAAGGAACAGCACCACGCTCGCCGATGCCTGGGCGAGGCCATGTAGCCGCCGCCGCACCGCCGCCGAGCCGCCCCAGTACGCGACGACACGGTCGATGTCGGCAAGCTCCTCGGCCAGCGGCGCCGCGCCGGGCAGCACACGCCAGTGATACATCAGTGGGAACGCCTCGGTCTGCTTGGCGAGCACCCAGTTCGTCGTCATGGTGTTCGCAGCGAGTTCCCGCCAGGCGCCGAAGCCACCGCCGCCGTACGCCACGACGCCGTACTGGCAGAACATGGGCAGCCCGAACACGTTCGCAGTGGACATGACGTTCTGCGGGTGGCGTTCCAGGTCGGTCAGAGGGATCCGCTTCACAAAGACCGGAACACCCGCGATGTCCAGCAGCGCTGAGGTGCCGCCGATGCCGGACCCGATGGCCTGTGCCGTGGCCACGAGCTGACCAAGCTGGTGATCGTTGAGTAGGGCCAACGCGGTGGAAACATTGCTGTACCCGAGCACGCGGGCGCGGTGTGACATGTCGGTGCCGTCGCGCGGCAGTCCGCTCACCGCTCACCCCGTCTGATGATCTTCAAAGCCTTGCGGAGAGCCTACCGGTAGGCGCGAGGCCGAGACGGCGCAGTGCCTCGTCCAGATCGGCGGCTACTGCGTGCGGTTCGCGATTGCCGGGCACGTCGCCCGCGCGGCGCGCTGGCGCCCGCCCAGGGCCGAGGGCGCCGCATGCTGGCACCTCACCTGCAGATCCGAGGCATCCTCATCAATTCGCCGGACTTCCCAGGTCAGGGCGTGTGACGCTGTCCCGAGCGGAGGGGGGCAGCGTGCGGCGGATCTTCGCGGCGATGATCGCCGTGGCGGCTGCGATTGCCGTGTCGGCATCGGTCGTTGTCACGAAAACCCACCCCGGTTCGACCGCGGGTGCGACCCGGCCGCCGAGCCAGGCGGC
>DATCXD010000428.1:0-6341 GCA_036566005.1 Micromonosporaceae bacterium
GACCGGCTGCTCGCGTTGATCCCGGTGATCGAGCGGAACCTGGCCCACTCCGACGCCCAGCACCGCCGGGTCGTCGACGCCATCCTCGTGGGTGACGCCAGAGCGGCGCGAACGGCGATGGAGGAGCATTGCGACGGCACCGCCGAGCTGTTGCTCGGCCTGCTTGCGTGATCGTCCCGCCGGTGGTTGTCCGCATCACGCCGCCGCGAGTTCAGCCGGTGATCGGATTGACGGCGTAATGGTTCGGTAGTAGACCTTAGCGTGTGCCGGCTCGGCCGGCCCGCCAGCTGCGGGGGTGATCGATCCGATGGATGCGACGGGCCAGCGTCGCGAGCCGAGCCACTGGGAGCCGAGTGGTCGAGAGCCGAGCCGTCGGGAGCCGAGCCTGAGCGTCGGCGATCTTCGCCTGCGGGTCGAGGACGGCAGGATCGACACGGTCGTGGTCGCTATCACCGACATGCAGGGACGGCTGCAGGGCAAGCGATTCCACGCGCCGTTCTTCCTGGACGAGGTGCTCGAGAACGGCACGGAGGGCTGCAACTACCTCCTCGCGGTCGACGTCGACATGAACACCGTCGACGGATATGCGATGTCGTCCTGGTCGTCCGGGTACGGCGACCTCGCGATGCGTCCGGATCTCGCGACGCTGCATCTCGTGCCGTGGCAGCCGGGGACTGCGATGGTGCTCGCCGACGCCGCCTGGCTCGACGGTTCCGACGTGGTGGCCTCGCCGCGGCAGATCCTGCGCCGGCAACTCGATCGGTTGGCCGAGCACGGATTGGCCGCGTTCACCGGCACCGAACTCGAATTCATCGTCTACCGCGACTCGTACGAGGCGGCGTGGCAGCGCGGCTATCGCGAGCTGACGCCGGCGAACCAGTACAACGTCGACTACTCGCTGCTCGGCACGGCGCGCGTAGAACCGTTGCTGCGCCGCATCCGTAACGGGATGGCCGGCGCCGGGCTCACCCCGGAGAGCGCGAAGGGCGAATGCAATCTCGGCCAGCACGAGATCGCCTTCCGCTACAGCGAGGCACTCGCGTGCGCCGACCAGCACGTCATTTACAAGAACGGCGCGAAGGAGATCGCCGCCCAGGAAGGCATGGCATTGACCTTCATGGCCAAGCCGAACCAGCGCGAGGGCAACTCCTGCCACATCCATTTTTCGCTGCGCGATCGCGATGGCGGCCGGGCGATGGCCGGCGACGGGCCGGCGCACCTGTCTGGCCTCGGTGAGTCGGTGCTCGCCGGAATGCTCGCGAGCATGCGCGACTTCAGCCTGCTCTACGCGCCGAACGTGAACTCGTACAAGCGGTACCAACCCGGGTCGTTCGCGCCGATCGCGCTGCGGTGGGGTCGCGACAACCGCACGTGTGCGCTGCGGATGGTCGGGCACTCGGCCGAATCCGTACGGGTGGAAAACCGTACGCCCGGCGGCGACGTGAATCCGTATCTGGCGATCGCCGGCATGGTGGCGGCCGCGCTCCACGGCATCGAACACGATCTGACCCTGGAGCCGGAGTACCCCGGCAACGCGTACGGCGACACCGACGGGCTCCGGATGCCGGCGACGCTGCGGGAGGCCCTGAACGCCTGGGAGTCGTCGCCGATCGCGGTGGCCGCGTTCGGGGATGAGGTCGTCGCGCACTACGCGAACAACGCACGCGTGGAGTTGGCCGCGTTCGACGCCGCGGTCACCGACTGGGAACTCATGCGTGGTTTTGAACGGCTGTGAGCCCAGCGATGGGCAAGCGCTGCGACGCGGACCGCGGGGGAAGAGGCGACCGGCCAGCTGGTGGGGCGGCCGGGCGGTGGGGGGAACAGGTCCTGGGGAGGCATCGGATGAGTGGTCACAACGAAGTCGTCGGTGGCGGACGACCGACCGGGGGGCCGGGATGCAGCTGATCAATCCGGCCACCGGAAGGGCACTCCGGACGGTTGAGCCGACCCCGCTGGCCGAGACCGACGCGGCCATCGAGCGTTCGAGGGCGGCGTTCGATGGTTGGCGTCGGGTCTCGCCCGGCGATCGGGCGCGCCTCCTGCGTCGCTTCGCGGCTGTCGTGGACGCCCATGTCGAGGAGCTCGCCGCGCTCGAGGTCGCGAATTCCGGCCACACCATCGGCAACGCGCGGTGGGAGGCGGGAAACGTACGCGACGTGCTCGACTTCTTCGCCGGTGCGCCGGAACGCCTGCACGGCAAGCAGATCCCGGTGCCGGGCGGCGTCGATATGACGTTCCACGAACCGCTCGGCGTCGTCGGCGTCATCGTGCCGTGGAACTTTCCGATGTCGATCGCCGGCTGGGGGTTGGGGCCGGCACTCGCGGCCGGCAACACCGTCGTGTTGAAGCCGGCCGAGGTCACCCCGCTGACCGCGATGCGCCTGGCCGAACTCGCGCTCGAAGCCGGTCTGCCCGAACACGTCTTCACCGTGTTGCCGGGTAAGGGATCGGTCGTCGGGCAGCGGCTCGTCACGCACCCGGCCGTACGCAAAGTGTGCTTCACGGGCTCCACCGAGGTCGGCAAGCAGATCATGGCCGGCTGCGCCGATCAGGTGAAGCGGGTGACGCTCGAACTCGGCGGCAAGTCGGCCAATATCGTGTTCGCCGACGCGGATCTGGAAAAGGCGGCCGCGGCGGCGCCGGGTGGCGTGTTCGACAACGCCGGCCAGGATTGTTGCGCGCGCTCGCGGATTCTGGTCGAGGCCTCCGCTTACGAGAAGTTCATGGCCTTGCTCGAACCGGCGGTCGCGGCGTACCGATGTGAAGATCCGACGCTGGAGACGGCGCAGATGGGTCCGCTCATCACCGCGGCACAGCGCGACGTCGTCGCCGGCTACGTCGACGGCGCGGACGTGGCGTTTCGGGGCTCGTGCCCGACAGGCGAGGGTTTCTGGTTCGCCCCAACGGTTCTGGCCACCGAGTCGGCAGCCGTTCGCCACTGGCGGGAGGAGATCTTCGGTCCGGTCGTCTCGGTGCTGCCGTTCCGCGACGAACAGGAGGCGGTCCGGCTCGCCAACGACACCGAATACGGCCTGTCCGGCTCGTTGTGGACCCGCGATGTCGGGCGTGCCTTGCGCGTCGCGCGCGACGTCGAGACGGGTACGTTGAGCGTCAACTCCCACTCGTCGGTGCGCTACTGGACACCGTTCGGCGGCATGAAACAGTCCGGTCTCGGCCGGGAACTTGGTCCGGACGCACTGCACGCGTTCACCGATGTCAAGAACGTATTTCTTGCCAGTGATTGAGCATTGCGACTGATTGAGGATTGCGACCGAGAAGAGGGTGTGGAGACAACGTGACGGAGCGTCTGCAAGGTCGTGTCGCGGTGATCACCGGTGGTGCGAGCGGGATCGGTCTGGCCACCGCACGACGGTTCCGCGCCGAGGGTGCGACGGTCGTCGTGGTCGATGTGTCGGCGGAGGCTGGCGCGGCGGCGGCCGCCGAGGTCGGCGGCGAGTTCGTCGCGGTCGATGTCACCGACGAAGCGGCGGTACGGGATCTCTTCGCGCACGTGGTCGCGACGCACGGTCGGCTCGACATCGCCTTCAACAACGCGGGAATCTCCCCGCCGGACGACGACTCGATCCTCGAGACCGGCCTCGATGCGTGGGAGCGCGTGCAGCGGGTAAACCTGACGAGTGTCTACCTGTGTTGCAAATACGCCATTCCCCATATGCGGGCCCAGGGCAAGGGCTCGATCATCAACACCGCGTCGTTCGTCGCCCTGATGGGTGCGGCCACCTCGCAGATCTCGTACACGGCCAGCAAGGGCGGCGTTCTCGCGCTGACGCGCGAACTCGGTGTCCAGTTCGCCCGCGAAGGCATCCGGGTCAACGCATTGTGCCCGGGACCGGTGAACACGCCGTTGCTGCGCGAGCTGTTCGCGAAAGACCCGGAACGGGCGGCGCGGCGGCTCGTACACATCCCGATGGGTCGGTTCGCCGAACCCGAGGAGATCGCGGCCGCGGTGGCGTTTCTGGCCAGCGACGACTCCTCGTTCATGACCGCGAACACGTTTGTCGTCGACGGCGGCCTCACCGGCGCGTACGTCACGCCGCTGTAAGGGGATCGGCTATGCGCCCACTGATCGGATTGACGACGTACGGCGAAGTCGTGAAGCTCGGTGCCGGTGACGTCTACGCCGCGGTGCTGTCGATGTCCTACGTCCGTGCGGTGCACGCCAGCGGTGGCCGCGCGGTCCTCGTCACCGAGGACGATCCCGGTACGGATGTCCTCGACGCGCTGGACGGCATCGTGTTCACCGGTGGCGCCGACGTTGCTCCGGACCTCTACGGCGAGGCGGCGCACGAGCGGACGTACACCCGGCCGGCCCGCGACACCTCGGAGATGATGCTGCTGCGAGCGGCGCTGGAGCGGGACCTGCCGGTGCTCGCGATCTGTCGCGGCATGCAGCTGATGTCGGTGGCCTACGGCGGGCGCCTCTACCAGCACCTGCCCGACGTGCTCGCGCACGAGAACCACCGGCCGACCGCCGGGTACGGTTCCCACGACCTACGGATCGCGGCCGGCTCGGCCTGCGCGGCCATCCTGGGCGACCGTACGACCGTGAACTCGCTCCACCACCAGGGCGTGGCGTCCGTCGGCTCTTTGGTCGCGACGGGTTGGGCGGTGGACGACAAGGTCGATGGCGTGGAGCTGGTGGAAGTGGTCGAGGACCGGTCGAAGCAGTTCGCTATCGGCGTCCAATGGCATCCCGAGGAGACGAGCGATGGGCGACTCTTCGCCGCGCTGGTCGACGCCGCCTGGTCACGACGGGCGAAGCTGCTCTCGATGGCCGAGTGACCGCCCCCGGCTAGTTGTCGGTGGGTCGTTCTACGGTGGCTGGACCGGAGCACAGCGTGAGTGAGGAGCGACCATGACAACACTCGAGAATCGGCCGAACACCGCACTGCTCGTCATCGACGTGCAGAACGGCGTGGTTGCGAAGGCATATGAGCGCGACGCCGTCGTGGCGAACGTCGACAGCCTGGTCGAGAAGGCGCGGCGGGAGCAGGTCCCCGTTGTCTGGGTCCAGCACTCCGACGACCACCTTGCGAAGGGGACTGACGACTGGCGGATCGTCCCCGAGCTCACTCCGAGCGGTGCCGAGCCGCTCGTCGAGAAGAGTTATGGCGACTCGTTCGAGGACACCACCCTGGAGACCGTGCTGTCGGGGCTCGGAGTTGGGCGCCTCATCGTCGTCGGCGCACAGACCGATGAGTGCATCCGCGCGACGCTCCATGGCGCGATTGTCCGCGGCTACGACGCGACCCTCGTCAAGGACGCCCACACGACGGAGGACCAGACGGAGTGGGGCGCGCCGCCGCCGGACAAGGTCATCGCGCACACGAACCTCTACTGGACCTACCATCAGGCTCCGGGCCGGACGGCCGGGACGGTCGAGACCAACGAGGTCGACTTCGGCGCCGCGTCCTGAAGCCGGTCGGGCGCGGACGCCGTGTGGTTAGGCCGTGATGCGGTAGTGCAGATGCACGACGCCGTTGCCGAACCGGCGCTCGCCCAGCAGTTCGAGGTCGACCCGCACGTGGTCCGGAAGCGCTTGTGTGCCGCCGCCGACGATGACCGGCGTGACGAACAGGTGGCATTCATCGACCAGACCGGCCCTGATTGCTTGAGCGGCGAGATGCGGGCCGCCTACCGATACGTCCCGGTCGGCGGACGCCTTGATCTGCCGTACCGCATCGGGTTCGAATTGCCGTTCGATCCGGGTCCGTGCGCTCGACACGCTCGCCAGGGTCGTGGAATAGACGATCTTGTTGGCCGACCGCCAGATCTCGGCGTAGTCGCGAATGACCGCTTGCTGATCGGGACCGCTCGGCATAGTTTCCCAGACGGCCATCGTGTCGTAGAGCCGGCGTCCGCAGAGATAGGTGCCGATCGGTCGTTCGAGGTCATTGACGAACGCGTGCACCTCCTCGTCCGGCGCCGCCCAGTCGAACTTGCCGTCCTCGTCGGCAACGTAACCGTCGAGCGACGTGATGGCCGTGTAGAACAGCTTCGCCATGGTGGTCCTCCCGTGTCTCAGCTATACCGAGTGTGCCTCGGCCGTGCGCGACGCCGCAGCGTAGCCGCTTATGGCGCCCGTCGGCGCGCAACGCCGCCGCGTAGCCGCTTATTGCGCCCCGGCCGGGCGCGGCGTGGAAATGAGCGGGCGAACCTCAGCCGCCGCGAACTCGACAAAGGACTCGACATCGGATTCGTCCAGCGTCGGCTGCAGCACGACCGACGTGGCGCCGGCGTCGATCAACGCTCCCACGCCTTCCGCGACGGCGGCCGCGTCCCCACTCACGCCGAACAGATCGGACTCGCCGTAATTGGCG
>DATCXD010000430.1:0-3899 GCA_036566005.1 Micromonosporaceae bacterium
GGACGCTGCTTCGACGGCACCGCGCAGCCCGGCCGCCACGGGACGGCACGCCGCGGCGGCTACGGCACAGCAGGCAACGACGGCCGCCGGACGGCATGCCGCGCCCGACGCTCGTCTGTCGTCGGACGGTGTCACCGATTCGGCCGGGACGCTGGGTTCGGCCGGGACGCCCGATTCGGCCGGTACGATCGACGTCGGCAAGATTGCCCGCGCCGGTGCGTTGAACCTGGTCGGCGCGGCCGTGTCGGTGGTGGCCACGGTCGGACTTACGATCGTCATTACCCGCAACGCCGACAAGGACGTCGCGGGCGCGTACTTCACGCTGACGTCGATCTTCCTGATCCTGTGCGCGGCGGCCAGGCTCGGCGCCGACACGGGCGCGGTCTACACGATCGCGTCGCTTCGCGCCCGCCATGAAACCAGTCGCGTGCGGGCGGCGATGCGCGTCGCGTACGCGCCGACGCTCGCCATCAGTGGACTGCTCCTGGTCGTCATCTGGTTCGCGGCGCCGTGGCTCGCGCGGGAACTGTTCGCCGCCGAGACTCCGGCCACGGTCACCGCCATTCGCATCTTCGGGCTGTGCCTCCCGTTCGCCGTCCTGACCACCGTGGCCGAGGCAGCCGCGCGGGGGCTCGGCCGAGGCCGGCCGTACATCCTTTTCGACCGGATGCTCCGCCCGCTGCTGCAGATGATCGGCGCGGTCGCGGTCGTGCTGCTTCTCGGCGAGACCGCGTGGGTCGGGCTCGCGGCAACGTACGCGGCGCCGTTCGCGCTGACCGCGATCATCATGGTGCCCTGGCTCGCGAAGATGCGCCGCCGGGCCGAGCGGAGCGACCGACAGGCCGCCCGGGCGACGTCGGCGGCCGACTGGTCCGGATTCTGGCGCTTCAGCGCGCCACGAGCCGGAACGACGCTCATCAGCCTGGCCCTGCAGCGGCTCGACGTGATCATCGTCGCGGCGATCCGGGGCGCATCCGACGCCGCGCTGTATGCGGCCGCCACCAGATTCCTCGTGGTCGGGCAGACCGCGGCCAACGCGTTGTCGGTCGCCGTCCAGCATCGGTTCGGGGCGTTGCTGTCGGTCGGTCGCACCGCCGATGCGAACCGCCTCTACCAGCTGACGACCACGTGGCTCATCTTGATGATCTGGCCGTTCTACCTGACCTGGGCGGTGTTCGCCGGGAGATTGATGGCAATCTTCGGCGGTGGGTACGTGAGCGCGAAGACGGTCGGTATCGTGCTCGCGCTGACCATGCTTGTGGCGACCGCCTGCGGCATGGTCTCGATGGTGCTGGAGATGGCCGGCAACACCGGCGTGACGTTGCTGCAGACCGGCGCCGCCCTCGTCATCGACATCGTCCTCGATCTGCTGTTGGTCCCGCATCTGGGGCCGCTCGGCGCCGCCATCGGTTGGGCCGGCGCGCTCCTGTTCAACAACCTGGTGCCGCTGGCCACCCTGTACCGTCGCTATCGGCTCTATCCGATTTCGCGGGCCGGCGCCACGGCCATGGCCGTCGCCGCGGTCTGTTTTGCCGGTGTGCCGATGCTCGGTCGGGCGACGTTCGGCGACCGCCCGGCCACCGACGCGATCGCTTTCGTGGTGGGCCTGGCCGCCTACGCAGTGGTGGTCTGGCAGCGACGCGAGGCGCTCGACCTGGCCGAGCTCCGCACGATGGTTCGGCGGGGACGTCGAAAGTAACGGGGGTACGGGTGGGAGCGCGCGACGGTGACAACCGGTCGACGCGATCGCCCGTCGTCGTACGCTGGCCGCGAATCCGGCGCCGCGCCGTCGCGATCGTGGCATTCGCGACCCTCGCGATCGGGCTCGCGGGATGCGGGCCGCATTCGCTCCGGCTTCCGGGTGACGGTCCGGCCCGGACCCCGGCTCCGGCGCCCACCCTCACCGGCACGCTCGCGCCGGGCACGGCCGGTCCATTCGAGACGACCGGCCGCGGTCCCGTGCCGCCGACGAGCGGGGCGTGGTTCGGCGTGTACGCGGACCCGGCCAATCGCACCGCGGCCGAGAAGATGAGGGCGGTGAACACGTTCCAGTCGGTGATCGGGCGGAAGGTGGCGATCGTCCACTCGTTCCATCCATGGTCGGACGCCGTGCCCTCGGCCATCGACTCGCAGATCATTCAGAACGGTCAGATCGATCTGCTGTCCTGGGCCGGCACCGATACGCTCTCGGTCGCGTCCGGCGCGTACGACAACCTGATCGAGCACACCGCGATCGCCATCAAGAACCTCGGTGCCCCGATCCTGCTGCGGTTCCGCTGGGAGATGGACCGGCCGAATCTGGCCAGCACGGTGCACTCGCCGGCGGCGTACATCGCGGCGTGGAAACATGTTCGCGCGATCTTCACCCGGGAGGGCGCGACCAACGCCGGGTTCGTCTGGTGCCCGCTCGCGACCGGGTTCGCGAACGGGACGGCGCAGCAGTATTACCCGGGTGACGACCAGGTCGACTGGATCTGCGCCGACGTCTACCCGGGCACGCCGGCGCCGTCGTTCGCGTCCATGATGGCGCCGGTCATGCAGTTCGCCGCAAAACATCCTCGACCGGTCATCATCGGTGAATTCGGGATTGAACCGGCGCCGGGCGACGAGCAGGCCGACTGGTACGACGCGATGGCGCAGGATCTCCAGGCACAGCCGCAGATCAAGGCGGTCGTCTATTTCAGTTCCGGCGATCTTGTTTTCGCCGCTCATGACACATCGAAGGCATTCTCTGCATTCCGGTCGCTGGCGCAAAGCCGGTACCTGTCCGATGTGCCCGGTCCCTGACCGCGCGTGCTGTCGCGGCCGACATGTGCGAGGGCCGGAAAGTGCCTGCGCACGACCCCGGCGAACCCGGTCGCCGAGCCCCGGACAGCGACCGTCGGAAAGCGGATAATTACCCGCTGTTTGCCTTGGCATCGAATGTTGTTACGTCAGCCGCTTTCCGGGCCGTGTCCCTTGAGGAACGCTCGCGCATGTGTGAAGGTGTGTTGTCTGTCGTCCCGCGATCGGGTGAACGGCCGGCACAAACGCCCGCTCGGCGAACGCCGGACGCGGATTGCGGGGACGGAGGTCGCGTTGGCCGATCGCGTCATGATCGGGCGGGTTCCGGTTGACCTCGTCAACTCGAGGGAGTTTGTCGATACCGCAGCAGTCTGGGCCGTGCAAGGCAAGCGTGCGTCGATCGTGTGCGTCAACGCGTACCTCGTCAACCTCTGCGCGAGGAACCCGGCGATGGCGACGGCGGTCGCACGTGCGGACATGCATCTGCCCGACGGCCACTCGGTGGTGCTGGCGGCCGGGTTGAACCGATACGCGCACCAAGGGCGCGTCGCGATCACCCATATGCACGCCGACATGGCCGCAGCCTGGGTCGCCGCCGGTCTTCGCGTGTTCTTGTGGGGGAGCCGACCCGGCGTCGCGGCGCGGGCCGCGCAGCGCCTGCGCACCGAGTTCGGCCTCGACATAGTCGGCGTCCGGGACGGATACACCGGGGGAACCGACCAGGACATCGTCGCCGAGGTCAACGCAAGCGGCGCGCATATCCTCTTCATCGGGCTCGGCAGCCCGAAGCAGGAGATCTGGCTGGACGCCCACCGCGACGAGTTGAAGCCGGTCGCGCTCACCTGCGGCGGCTGGCTCGACTGGACGGCCGGCGTCCGCAAGCCCTGTCCAGAGTGGATCTACCGATTCGGGCTCGAGTGGGCGTACCGGCTCGCGCAGGAGCCGCGACGCCTGTTCAAGCGATACGTCATCGGCAACCCGGCATTCCTGCTCCGCGTGCTGCTGTCGACCCGGCACGACCGTCGCGAAACGGCACGCATGCTGGCCCACGTCCCGTTGCCCAGGTTCAGCGAGCCCGTCGAGCCCTACGGGCCGCACCCGTCGCTCGACCTCCC
>DATCXD010000433.1:0-3136 GCA_036566005.1 Micromonosporaceae bacterium
TCGCTGTCGACGTCGCGCGGCGGTGCCAGCTCCGACTCGGTACGCCGCGGCTCCGGAGTCCGTGGCGTGCGCCCGTTGGACGGCGTGAAGAGATCGCGGAACCGGTCGAGTCCACGCAGGTCCGATGGGGAGCGTTGATGACCGAGCCGGTGCAGGAACCGCGGGTCGAACCGCGGGTCGAACCGCGGGTCGAATTGGTCGTCGGCGACATCGGACGCGTTGTCGACCTGGTCGTCGAGATCGTCGTCGCCGCCGAGCCCGCCGAGGTCGAGGTCATCATCGTCGGAGATGTCCAGCGGCTCGATCCGCGGGGCCGGAATGTGCGGACCGCCTTGGCCGGCGTCGACGTCGTGCCGCCGTACCGCGTCCGCCTCGCGGCGGCGCTTGCCGCGCTGATCGTCGCCGATCTCGTGGCACACGTCGTCGCGGCCCGTTGCCGAGGTTCGCGGTGCGATGCCGCCGCCGCCGAGCGGGTTATGCGCGTCGAGTGCGATGCGCCCCGACGAGGTCCAGGTGATCCGGCGACCGTACGGCGACCGGCTGGCGGCCTGCTCGGCCGCGCGGATGCGCGCGGCCAAGATCTCCACCGTGAGCAGTCGTATGCGCCGTGCCCAGAGCAGCCAGCCGACGACGAGCCCGAGCGCGAATGCCAGCCCGATCACGAGTGTCGACTGACCGATGAACCACGCCACGTCGTGACCTCCGCAAACACTCGTGCGACTACCGACCCGGCTCGACGGCGCTGGCGACCGCGACGCCGGCAGCCTGGTGAGAGACGTGCACCGTATAGGTAACGACCAAAGACCGCTTGCGATGACGCCCTGGCTCCGATCGGTCGAGACTGTCCTCGGACGCCCGCGTCCGTTCGGTCGGATCGACGTCTGCGCAGCTCACGCCGCCTAGCCCGCGGCTGTGTTACGGGCGATGCCCCCGGTTCGCGTGTCGCCTAATGAGGTGGTTATCATATTATTTCCTAATTAGCGGATTGAGCATCGTTCGCCGGGAGCGCGGCACGCCGGTCGGCGAATCGGTGCCGGATCGTTGAACCGTTCCGTGCCGCCGACCGTGCCTGTCTATGCAGCCATCCATAAACGCCAAACCATCGATAAACCGGGAAAGAGGGCGTACCACATGGGACCGGAAGTCAAAGCGAGCCGTCGTCTGTTCCGCGTCGGCGGCCGATCGTGGTACGCGGTCGGCGCGGCCGCGTTCGCGCTCGGTGCGATCGCTCTCGCGGGATGCAGCAGCAGCGGCGCTAGCACCGCGTCTCCGGACACCATCAGCACGCCGACATCGGCCGCCGCTAATGGTGGCGGAGCGAGCGCCGGCCCGCAGACCCTGACGGTCAAAAAGGCGCCGGGCGGCCAGAGCTACCTGGCCGACTCGACCGGACGGACCCTCTACCTCTTCGTTGCCGATCCGGCGGGCAAGTCGATCTGCACCGGGCAGTGCGCCAGCTTCTGGCCACCGCTGACCGCCACTGTCACCGCCGGCGCTGGTGTGACCGGCAATCTGACCACGTTCCAGCGATCCGACGGCGGCTCGCAGGCGGTCATCAACGGTCACCCGCTCTACTACTTCTCGGTGGACAAGGCGCCCGGTCAGACCGCCGGCGAAGGCTTGAACGAGAACGGTGGCCTGTGGTATGTGGTCGATCCGGCGGGCAACCAGGTCACCTCGCTGTCCGGCTGACGTGAGCTGCCGCTCGGCCCGACGGTCGGCGGCGTTCGAGACCGCGGCGGCTACCGGAGGGTATCGGCCTGCGCACCGGTAGCCGCCGCCTCGAACCATCCCAACGCCCATCGGCGACATGTGCCGGTGGGCGCGCTCATGCCCGCGGGTACGGCTGAATAACGGCCCCCGCGCCGCAGGGCGACCGAGGGGCATTCCGGGTTTCCGCCTCCGCCACGTCATAATCGACCCGACCTGCGACGACCACGTCATAGGACGGACCAGGCGAGCGGAGCGTGACATGACGACAAACCCGACGGACGCGGCCCCGGAGTCCCGAGCCGGCGCGGGCCGGACGCTGCCCGATCGGGCTCGGGTGGTCGTGATCGGCGGCGGCGTCATCGGGGCATCCACCGCCTACCACCTCGCCCACCTCGGCGTCGACGTTGTCCTCGTGGAGCGCGACCGGCTCACGTCGGGCACCACCTGGCACGCGGCCGGTCTGATGGTGACGTTCGGCTCGCTGTCGGAGACCTCGACCGAGATGCGCAAGTACACCCGGGATCTCTACGCGCGGTTGGAGGCTGAGACGGGTCAAGCCACCGGGCTGAAGCAGGTCGGCTTCGTCCAGGTCACCACGGACCGGGACCGGATGGAGGAGTATCGCCGGGTCGCCGCGTTCAACCGCTTCTGCGGCGTCGACGTGCAGGAGGTTTCGCCCGAGGAGATCGCCAAGCTGTGGCCGCTTGCTCGCGTGGATGACGTACTCGGCGGGTTCTATGTCGCCGACGACGGCCGCGCGAACCCGGTCGACGTGACCATGGCGCTCGGCAAGGGCGCGCGGCAGGCCGGCGCGAAGATCTTCGAGTCGACACCGGTGACCGAGGTGCTGATCTCGAACGGCGAGGTCCGCGGGGTCCGCACACCGTACGGCGACATCGAGTGCGAGGTCGTCGTCAACTGCGCCGGCATGTGGGCGCGCCAGCTCGGCGAGGCGGCCGGCGTCACGATCCCGTTGCAGGCGGCCGAACACTACTACCTGATCACTGAGCCATTCGAGGGTATGCATGGCGATCTGCCGGTGCTGGAGGACCCGTCCAGCTACGGCTACTTCCGCGAGGAGGGCGCCGGCCTGATGATCGGCCTGTTCGAGGCCGTCTGCGCGCCGTGGAAGGTCGACGGGATCCCGGCCAACTTCTCGTTCGGCGAGCTGCCGCCCGACTGGGAGCGGATGTCGCCGTATCTGGAGAAGGCGATGGCGCGCATCCCGATCTCGACCGAGGTCGGCGTGCGGAAGTTCTTCTGCGGACCGGAAAGCTTCACACCTGACCTTCTGCCGATCGTTGGCGAGGCGCCGGAGGTGCGCAACTACTTCGTCGCCGCCGGCCTGAACTCGATCGGCATCCTGACCGGCGGCGGCATCGGCCGTGCGATGGCGCAGTGGATCGTCGATGGCCGCCCGGAT
>DATCXD010000119.1:0-2295 GCA_036566005.1 Micromonosporaceae bacterium
CGTTCGCGTACGACCAGCTAGGCAAGCCGTACGTGTGGGCGGCCGATGGTCCGGACTCGTACGACTGCTCCGGTCTCGTGGAGGCGGCCTACCGCTCGGTCGGCGTTTCGTTGCCGCACAACGCCGCGATGCAGTATCACGCGATAAGCCACATCAGTAGGTCCCAACTGAGTCCCGGGGATCTCGTGTTCTATTCGAACCTCGGACATGTGGCCATCTACATCGGTGGTGGCATGGTCATCCATGCGCCACAGCCGGGTGAGAACGTCAAGAAGGCGTCGGTCAACATGATGACGCCGTACGGCTACGGCCGACCGTAACGATCCCGGCCGGCCGACGACTCTCGGCTGACGGACGGTGCTAGTAGCGACGCCCCACCGATGTCCTGGCGACATCGGTGGGGCGTTGTGCTTGCGACGTCGGCGACGGTCGACGCCATGACATTGCAGATCAATACCTCAAGCCGGGTACGCGTGCGTCTCCGTGGCCTTGACGGCGACCCAGACGGTCGTGCCCGGCAACAGATCAAGCTCGGCGGCGGCGCCCGTGGTGATCTCGGCGGCGACCGGTGGCACGCCGGTCAACTCGACACGGACCCGCTCGCCATGGGCCTCCACGCCGACGACGGTCACCTCCCAGACGTTCCGGGGACTGCCCGACGGCCTCTCCCGGTGCACGGCGACGGCGCTCGGCGGGAACGCGACGAAAACGTCGCCCGCCACCCGGTCGTCGACGGTGAGCCGTCCTCCGTCGACGAGCGTCACGTGGCCATCGGCGTCGGCGTTGCCCCGGTACAGATTCAGACCGGCGAGGCGGGCGACATAGTCCGTCCTGGGCCGGCGGACGATCTCGGCCGGCGAACCGTCCTGCACCGGGTGGCCGGCCTCGATCACGACGATCCGGTCGGCCAGCACCATGGCGTCGAGCGCATCGTGGGTCACGATCACGGTCGCGCCGTCGAACGCGGCCAGGTGTCGGCGCAGATCTCCCCGTACGGACAGGCGCGTGCCCGCGTCGAGCGCCGCCAGTGGTTCGTCGAGCAGCAGGAGGCGTGGGTTGGTCACGAGTGCCCGGGCCAGGGCGACACGCTGGGCCTGACCCCCGGAGAGCCGACCGGGTTTGTTCGATGCGATATCCGCGAGACCCATTCGTGCCAACCACTGCGCCGCTCGGTCGCGCGCGTCCGCTCGTGAGGCGCCGGTGCTGCGCGGGCCGAAGGCAACGTTCTCCAGCGCGGACAGATGCGGGAACAGAAGGTAGTCCTGGAACACGACGCCGACGCGGCGCCGCTCGGGTGGCAGGCCGTGGCCGGCGCGGGCAATTTCCGTACCGTCGAGGTCTATCGAACCGCCGGACAGCGGGATGAGGCCGGCCAGCGCACGCAGCGCGGTGGTTTTACCCGACCCGTTGGGACCGAGCAGCGCGACCACCTCGCCCGCGGCGACATCCAACGGCAGATCGAGCCGGAACGGACCGCGATCCACGACAAGGCGTGCGGAAAGGCTCATCCGCCACCGATCCACCGGCCGCGCAGGCTGACCAGAACGATGATGCACACCGCCACCAGGATCAGGCTGAGCAGGATTGCCCCGTCGGGGTCGGTCTGCAGGGTGAGATAGACCTTCAGTGGCATGGTCTGTGTGGTGCCCGGGAAATTGCCGGCAAAGGTAATGGTCGCGCCGAACTCGCCGAGGGCGCGCGCCCAGCAGAGCACCGCTCCGGCCGCCACGCCGGGGCCGACGAGCGGGAGAGTAATGCGACGAAACGCCGTCCACCGCGAAGCGCCGAGCGTCGCCGCCGCCTCCTCGAAGCGGCCGTCCGCACCCCGCAGTGCGCCCTCGACCGCGATCACGAGGAACGGCAGCGCGACGAAGGTCTGCGACATAACCACGGCGGCGGTCGTAAAGGGCAGCTCGACGCCGAACCAACGATCCAGCAAGGTGCCGATAAAGCCGGCACGACCGAACGCGGTGAACAGTGCGACGCCGCCGACCACGGGTGGCAGCACGAGCGGCAGAGTGACGAGTGCGCGAACGACGCGCTGGCCTGGGAAACGGGTCCGCGCCAGAACGAACGCCAGCGGCACGCCGAAGAGCAGGCATAGCGCTGTCGTGATGGTGGCCGTGATGAGCGACAACCGGAGTGCCGTGAGGGCGCCCGGCTCGGTGAGTCGGGCCCCCAGCGTCGACCACGGTGCCCTTATGAGCAGGCCGATCAGGGGCAGGAACAGGTACCCGGTGCCGATCACCGCCGGCAGCAGCAGCACCCACGGCGGCCGTCGGTAGTGCTGCTGCG
>DATCXD010000449.1:0-4300 GCA_036566005.1 Micromonosporaceae bacterium
CCTCGCCGGTTCGCTGCTGGTGGCCACGCCGTCGTACGCGGCGTCGACCACCGACCTGACGGTGACGCTCGCGAACAGGGTCGACGCGGTCGCCGGAAAGCGCGTCACCTACCGCATCGTGGTAACGAACGCAGGGCCGTCCAAGGCAAAGGGCGTCGAGATCACCTTTGTTACGTCGGCGAAACTCCGCTCGGTGAAATACAAGATCAGCAACGGGCATTGCAACCGCGGCCGGAAGAAGGTCCCCTGCCACTGGTACGCGTCGCTGGCGAAGGGGAAGTCGTTCACCGTCTCCATCAGCGGTGTGATGCCGAAGAAGATGGCCAAAGGCACCGCTGTCACCAACTCCGTCGCCGTCGACAGCCGTACCAAGCGCGTGAACACTGGCAACGACAAGGCGACGGACAACTACCGCCTGGGTGTCCCCCGGGACACCGCGCCCGTCCTAATACCGTCGCCGTCGATCAACCCGAGCGGCAACCTGGCGAAGTTCACAAAGGCCGCCGCCAAGGTTGCCGACTACAGCTCAGACATCATGTTGTGGACGTTCATCGTCCTGGGTGCGGCCGCGATCTGGTTCGTCATCGGTCTGGCACTGCACCACCGCCGGCGGGTCGCGGACGCCGACTTCGACCGCAATGATCCGGGTGACGATTGAGCGCCGTCGAACCTGTTCGACGCGGCTCGATTACCGTGTCGTAGTGCACGAGTATCGCGGGCCGACGACGCGGCGCTTCGACATCGCGGTCGCGTCCGCAGCCGGGCCGGTATCCGGCCGGCTTGCCACGATGGCTCATCCGGCTGGTGGCCGGCGCCTGGTCGCGGACCTGACGGCCTTGCGCGACGCCGGGGTCGACGTCCTGGTGAGCCTGCAAACGACCGACGAGCAGGCCGAGATCGGGCTGACCGGCGAAGCCGACGCCGCCGCGCGGGCCGGACTCGAATTCCGCCACCTGCCGATCCCAGATATGGGTGTGCCGGATCTGGGCGCGGTAACTCCGGCCATCGCCGCGATCGGCGCCGACGTGGCCGGCGGCCGGCATGTCGTCATCCATTGCTGGGCCGGCATCGGCCGGTCGTCAACCATCGCCGCCGCGGTGTTGATCGAGCTCGGGGCAACGCCGACCGAGGCCTGCGCGACGATCAGTGCCGCCCGCGGCATGCGGGTGCCGGAAACGCAGGCACAACGCGACTGGTTGGACGAGTGGGCGCGAGCCCGGCCCGGCGGCTGACCGGCCGGGCTCTCCGGGATCGGCCGGGCTCTCCGGGATCGGCCGGGCTCTCGGGGATCGGCCGGACTCTCCGGGATCGGCGCGGCCGTCAGCGTTCGGCGGGGATCGGGAAGATCAGACAGGTCGACGTCGCGTGCGCGACGAGTTTGCCGACCGCGTCGAAGAGGTGCGCTTCGCCGAGCGCCGTCTGGCGTCCCTTGGAGATCACCCGTCCGTCACACCGCAGCATCCCGGACGCCTCGGTCACCGGCCGGAGAAACCGTGCGTTGAGGTCGAGCGACGTGTAGCCCAGACCGACCGGCAGCGTGGTGTGGACGGCACACCCGGCCGCCGTGTCGAGCAGCATGGAGATGACGCCGCCATGGACCGAACCGATCGGATTGTAGTGAAACTCCCGCGGCCGCATGAACACGCTGATCGCGCCCTCGCCGGTCGCCTCCACCCGGTCGATGCCGAGCGTCTCCATGATCGGCGGCGCCGGCAGCTCGTGTCGTCCGAGCGTGGCGAACAACTCCATGCCGCCCAGCCGCGCGGCCTGCCGGGCCAACGCCAGCGGGTCGTGCCAGGAGTAGGTCCGCGTGCGGTCGGGCGCCGCGCCATCGTCCGGGTCCGTCGTGGTCCGATACGACGGTACGGACTGGGTCTCGGTCATGGATGCAGCGTGTCAGAGCCTTGCTGGGTATGTCAACCAGACTTAGCATGAGCGCCACGCAGCGGCCCCCGACGCCGACTAAACCGCGATCCGCGCCGCCAGAACCTGGTTGGCGATCGTTGTCGCGTCGGGGTAGCGCAGGCCGAGCAGGCCGATGAAACGCCACCGTACGATGCCGGATGCGTCGATCACGAACACCGACCGGCGCAGCCCGACGCCGAACATCCCGATGCCGTACTCGTCGATGACCTTCTTGTCCGTGTCGGCCAGCAGCGGGAACCCGAGCGCGTTGCGCCGGGCGAACTCCTCGTGGCTGGCGAGATTCTGCGGGCTGATCCCCCACACGACGGCGTCGAGGTCGGTGAACTGCGTCAGCTCGGAGGTATAGGCACACATCTGCTTCGTACAGACCGGGGTGTCGTCGCCCGGGTAGAACGCGAGCACGACCGGGTGCCCGTGCTCGGCCGAGAGGCGCTGGTCGTCGCGGCGAGCGATGCCCGCGACAACCGACACCGACGGCAACGTGAAATCGGGCGCGGCAGTGCCGACCTCGGGGGGCTTGGCCATCTCTATCCTCACTAAGCGGGTGGAGCGGGTTTCGAGCAGCGAACATATACCGACCCGATACGCCTGACGCACAGCTCGGGTCCGCGGTTCAGTCACCGGCGAGAGTCGGCACATCGACACGTGAGCGGGCGATCTGGCCGAGGCGCCACGCCGTCGATAACGTTGCTGCATGGCTGACGACGTGACGTTCTATTTTGACCCGACCTGCCCGTTCACCTGGCGGACCTCCCGCTGGATTCGGGAGGTGACCAAACCGCGCGGTCACACGATCGGTTGGCGACTCATGAGTTTGAGGATCCTCAACGAGGGTCGCGAGCTGCCGGAGGCGTACCGCGACGCGGTCGCCTACTCGATCCGGCCGGTCCGCGTGCTCAAGGCGACGCTCGACCGGCATGGCTCGGCCGCGCTCGATCGCCTCTACACCGAGTTCGGCACGCGCGTGCACTACGACGGCAACGCCCTGGACGACGTGACCCTGGCCGCCGCGATCGCGGCCGCCGGCCTCCCGGCCGACCTGATCGGCGCGGCCGACGACGACCGCCTCGACCCGGCCATTCGTAAGAGTCACGACGAGGGACAAGCACGCGTCGCTCAGGAGTCGGGTAGCCCGATCACCGCGATAGGCGACGGTCCCGGGTTCTTCGGTCCGGTCGTCGTGCCCGTACCGGAGGGTGAGGCAGCCGAAAAGCTCTACGACGCCGTGCGACTGCTCTCCGCCGTACCCGAATTCAGCGAATTGAAGCGGTTCCGGGCCGCGTTCTGACGTCGACCGGGGCGATGGGCTACGGCTGGAAGCGGTCGCCCATCCCCCGCTGGTGATGAGGTGTCGCGGCCGTCCGCTATGCGACGCGCGGGCAAGCGACTTGCGGTGGTGGCGCCGGCGCTTGCACGCCGCCCTCCCGCGCCACCACCGACGCCGCCCGGTTCACCGGGTTCGAGGTCACGCTAGCGGTGGCCAGCAAGCGCCGGAGTCGACTACACGACCGACGCAGGGTCGGCTTCGCGACTTTGCCCGCGCCGTAGCCGGCGTCATGGCGACCCGACCAGGAGTGACCGGCGCCGGGGCGTCAGCCGATGTCGCGCCGGCGGAAGCCAGCCAGACCGGCAACTGTCAACGCGATGGCGACGGCCGGCAGGATCACCAGGGGCAGCGCGGCGACGGTCGAGCCGGGCAACTTCGGCGTATGAGTGAACGGTGAAATGTCCATCACCGGCTGCCCGATCCGGAGCAGCGGACCGATCTGTCCGAGCAGGACGAAACCGGCGAGGATGCCCCACGCCGCCGTCGTGGCTCGCGGCGCGACCCCGAACAACAACGCTGCGATCGCCGCCGGCACCAGTGCCGCCGGCCATTGCGCGAGCGCGGCACCGGCAAGCGCGGCGAGTTGGCCGCCTACGTCGTGCCGGGCAACGCCGTACGCCAGACCGGCCCCGAGTCCGGTCGCCGCCAGCAATACGGCCGATCCAATGGCCGCGAACAGGAGATGGCTAGCGGCGAACGCGATCCGGCGTACGGGCGTGGATAGCAGCACCTCGGCCCGCAGCGCCGTTTCCTCGGATCGCGCACGCAGCGTCGCCTGGATGGCGTACGCCGCCGCGATCAGCCCGCAGATGCCAAACGTCGCCCCGAAGTAGGCGTTGGTCAGATTGTGCGTCCCACCCATGCGGTCGACGATGTCGCGCAACTGCGAATTCGTACCGACCAGGGAACCGACGCTTGTCGCACTGCTGCCGAACACCAGGCCGAGCAGCACCATGCCGATCGACCAGCCGATCAGGGACCCGCGCTGCTGGCGCCAGGCCAGCGCGTACGGCGTGCGCAGGCGCGACGCGGCTACGGCCGGCCCGA
>DATCXD010000466.1:0-9145 GCA_036566005.1 Micromonosporaceae bacterium
CGCCGACCGATCGCCTCCGCCGACCGATCGCCTCCGCACGGCCGGTTGCATGTGCCCAGCCCGCATATGCCCGCCCGGCCGGTTACCCGGGCGCCCTGCCGGCATCGGCATGTCCAGCCGATCGCCACCGCCCAGCCGGCACGGGCTCGGAAAGGCGCGTTCAGAATGACGCATTCACGCGTGCCCGAATGGTGGACATCTCGCGCGGGCCGCGGGAACTCGTCACGGCGACTTCCGTACCCTGATCGCATGACCGCCGAGCAACTGATCTCGTTCGCCCGAGGGGCGCCGTCCATCGACATCGTCGACGTCGCCGGCCTCAAGGCCGCCGCCGCGCGCGCGTTCGACTCCGATCCGGTCGGCATTACGGCCTACGGCACGTCCGTGGGATATCTGCCGCTGCGTAAGTGGATCGCGGACAAGCACAACGTCGCGCCGGAGAACGTCATCGTGACGAACGGTTCGCTCGAGGCGGATGCGTTCGTGTTCGGCCATTTCGTCAAGCCCGGCGACGCGGTGATCGTGGAGAAGCCGACCTACGACCGGACGCTCGCGAACCTGCGCGCCCTCGGAGCGGAGGTGCACCAGGTCACGATCGACGCCGACGGAATCGACGTCGACGAACTCCGCGACCTCCTCGAATCCGGCGTCCGGCCGACGCTGGCGCACATCATCCCGAACTTCCAGAACCCGGCCGGTGTCACGCTCTCCGCGGCCCGGCGCGCGACGCTGCTCGACCTGGCGGCCGAGTACGGCTTCACGATCTTCGAGGACGACCCGTACGCCGACATCCGCTTCCGTGGCGAGCGCCGGCCGAGCCTGCTGAGCCTGGACGCGCGCGATGTCGTCGTGCACGCGAGTTCGTTCACGAAGACCGTCTGCCCCGGTGTGCGGGTCGGTTACCTGATCGGTCCGAAGGACTTCATCGCGACAATCGCCAAACGTGCCACCAGCCAGTACATCTCGCCGGTCATGGTGACCGAGGCGATCGTCCACCAGTTCTGCGTCTCCGGAGACATCGACGCATCGATCAAGACGGTGTGTGCGGCGCTCGGCGAACGCGCGAGCTTGCTGGCCAAGTCGTTGCGCGCCCGCATCCCCGGCGTGCGGTTCACCGAACCGGACGGCGGCTACTTCCTGTGGATCGAGCTGCCCGAGGACGTCGACGTCGACAAGGTGCTGCCGGCGGCGGCCGAACGCGGTGTCGCCGTCGTCAAGGGCAGCGACTTCCTGCTGGAGGGCGGCCGCCACGCATTGCGGCTCGCGTATTCCGGTGTGACGACGGATCAGATCGACGAGGGCGTGCGTCGACTCGCTGACGCCATCGACGCCGTCCGCTCACCCGCATAGCAAGCAAGATCCAACCCCAGACCCTTCACCGGTACGTCGTCCGGACGCCGTTCGCCTGACGGCGCGTGGTCGGCCCGGGTTCGCGTGGCCCGCATGACCTGTGCCGTGACGCCACGTACAACGGCAGTAAATGCCCTGCGAGCGGGTAACCTCTGCCCGGACGCCGACACCGCACGTGGGCCGGCGGCGATCCACTGACCGGCCATCGTGCCGGCCGTACGTCACGGCAAACCTCCGCCCGGTGCGCTTTCGCATGCCGATCCGGACGCGGAGGTTGAGGCGCGAGCGGAGGTGATGAGCATGACGCGCGAACGGGACCAGCGGGATCACCGGGGAATCACCCGGGCGCTCAGCGCGATGACGCGAATTCTCGGGACGACACCGACCCGCCATCTAAGCGACAGCAGCGGCTCGATGCACAGCTCGATCGTGGACTGCGCGATCTACGTGCACGGCCGGCGAAAGCCCGGGACGTGGAACTACGCCGAGGCGCTCGACATGGTTCGCCGTGATCCGGACGCGTTCATGTGGCTCGGCCTTCATCAACCGAGGGCCGATGAGCTGGAGGCAATCGCCGAAACGTTCGAGTTGCACGAGCTTCCGGTCGAGGATGCCTTGCAGGGCTACCAACGCCCGAAGATCGAGCGCTATCCGGCGATGACGTTCGCCGCTCTGCGCACGACGCGTTACGTCGAGCACGGCGAGCTGACCGACACGTCCGAGATCGTGGAGACCGGGCACGTGATGCTGTTCATCAGTCGCGACTTCGTGATCACCGTACGGCACGGCGCGCCGAGCGAGCTCCGGTCGCTACGAGCCGATCTGGAGAGCGACCCGGAGCAGCTCGCCGAGGGGCCGTGGGCCGTGGCGCACCGCATCTACGACCGCATCGTCGACTCGTACGTCGCGACGGCGGCTCAGATCGAACTCGACATCGACCAGCTCGAGGACAGCGTGTTCGCCACCGACCGGCAGGGCTCGATCCAGCGGATCTACCAGTTCAAACGGGAGCTGGTGGAGTTCAAACGAGCCGTGTTGCCGTTACAGCGACCGGTCGCCGACATCGCGGGCGGCCAGATCGCCGATGTACCCGTGGAGTTGAAGCTCTACTTCCGCGACGTGAACGACAACCTGAGCCGAACGGTCGAACAGGTGACGTCGTTCGACGACCTCCTCAACTCGATCTTGCAGGCCCGACTCGCCCAGGTCACCGTCGACCAGAACGACGACATGCGCAAGATCGCGGCGTGGGCCGGTATCGCGGCCGTCTGGACCGCGGTCGCCGGCATCTACGGGATGAATTTCGAGTTCATGCCGGAACTGCACTGGCGGTACGGCTATCCGGCGGTCCTCGCCGTCAGCCTGGTCGCATCGATCATCCTGTACCGCCAGTTCCGCAAGTCGGGCTGGCTCTAGCGAGTGACCTGACCACAGACGTCGTCATGACCGGCAGGTCGCGACGAAACGGGCCGGGCAGATGCTCCGGCCCGTTCTCGGATGAGAGCCGCCCATCTCGGCGGCGGTGAACTATTGCTGCTGACGACCGTTCTTGTTCGGCGGCGTCGCATTTGGCGATGCGGCGTTCGGCGGCGCGGCGTTCGGCGGCGCTGCGTTCGGCGGCATCGTGTCGTCGCTGGCGTCCGTCGGATCGGTCGACTGCGCCGATGGCTTGCCGCCACGGCGCCCAGCGGCGTCGTTCAGTTTCGCGTCCGCCTTGTCGGCCATGTGATGCGCGCCGTTGCCGGGACGTTCCGCGGCGGATGTCTGGCCGGGCATAGGTTCGGCCACGTCGTCGCCCATGCCGGGCCGCGACGTCATCTCGTCCATGTGGCTGCCGGCGCTCGTCGAGGCCGAGTCGTGCATCTTCCCGCGTACGCCATCCATCGCCGACCGGCCGTGCTCCTTCGCCCACCCGGCCATCTTCGACGCCGTACGGGGACCGTCGGCGCCCCGACCGGACGAGCGTGTCTGGTCCACGAACGCCTGCGCGTCGTCCTGCAGCGCGGCCGGCTCGTACTCGGCCCACTTCGAACGGTTGCGGCGGCGGGCGACGAGCGCTCCGGTCGCGCCGAGCGCGGCACCGGCCGCGACGATCGACACCATGGCCGTGGCCATGTGCCCGTTGGGCGGCCCGGCCGCCACGCCTGTCTTCTTGATCACCACCGGCTTCTTGATAGCCACCGGCTTCAAGATCTGCACCCGCGTGGCTTGCGACTTCACGCCCTCCGGCAGCGTCGCCGCCCGGATGGAGCCGGCACGTGCCGCGTCGGCGAGCGGCATGACCAATGCGATCGTCGAATCCCACCCTCGGGAGGCGGCCCGCGTGATCTTCGCTGTCCCCGGAACTACGTATGCCCGCGCCGTACCGACGTAGCCGCGCGCGGATCCCATCCGGTCGCGGGCCATGTCCATGCCGAGGCCGACCTTTGGGCCGACGGAGGCGCCTACGCCCCCGGCGGCGTGCGTGGCGGCCTGCCGGAAGTGATCCATACTCTCGACGAACTCGGCGCGTGCGAGATCCTGCCGGGTCGTCTCCTGACCGCGTCCAAACACGTGCACCCCACCCCCTCCAGTGGTGCCCCACAGATCGCGTGGCGCTCCTCGAACATCCTGCCTGTTCAGGACCCTCCGTAGGGGCAGAACGGACAGATGGCAGGATTGCAACCCGCGAGACACCTAACTGAGGAGTGATCGTGGCTCAGAAGACATTCGCCACCATTTACACCAACGCCGGCCCGATCCGGGTGGAGTTGTTCAGCAATCACGCGCCCAAGACCGTACGGAACTTCATCGGTCTGGCCGAGGGCACCCAGGAGTACCGCGATCCGACCACGGGCGCCCCGGGTTCCGGACCGTACTACAACGGGACGATCTTCCACCGGGTCATCGGCGGCTTCATGATCCAGGGCGGCGACCCAACCGGCACGGGGCGTGGTGGCCCCGGCTATCAGTTCGGCGACGAATTCCACTCGGAGTTGCGCTTCGACCGGCCGTATCTGCTGGCCATGGCGAACGCCGGCCCAGGCACGAACGGCTCGCAGTTTTTCATCACTGTCGGCCCGACGCCGCACCTGAACATGCGCCACACGATCTTCGGCGAGGTCGGGGACGCCGAATCTCGCAAGGTCGTGGACAGGATCGCGACCACCCGTACGGGCGCGGGCGACCGACCCGTCCAGGACGTCGTGATCGAGCGGATCGAGGTCGAACGGGTGGACGACTAAGCGCTACCCTTCCGAGCATGAGTCAGGCCCCGCCGCCCCCGGTGAGTGCCCCGGTCTGCTACCGGCACCCATCGCGCGAGACCTATGTTCGGTGCACGAGGTGTGACCGACCGATCTGCCCCGATTGCATGAAGACGGCATCGGTCGGGCACCAGTGTCCGGAGTGCGTCGCCGAGGGCCGCCGGACGCAGCGCCCGGTGCGTACGGCGTTCGGCGCGACCCGTAGCGGGGTGCCCGGGTACGCCACGATCAGCCTCGTCGCACTGAACGTAATCTTGTTCGTTGCCTCGATCGTCTCGGCGAAGAACAAGGGCGCGGCGGTCGGCGGCAAGAGCATCGGCGGCCTGCTCGGATCGACCACACCGTTGACCGATCGGCTCAGTGTCTTCGGCGAGGTCGGCTGCCAGCGATCACAGGGCGGCGTCGGGATCGGCCCGGTGATGCACTGCGTGGCCGGGGTGTCCGACGGCGAGTATTACCGCCTCTTCACCGCCATGTTCATGCACTACGGCCTGCTGCACATCGCGCTGAACATGTGGGCGCTGTGGGTGCTCGGCCGACCGCTGGAGGCCATGTTCGGTCCCTGGCGTTTTCTCGCCGTCTATCTCGTATGCGGGCTCGGCGGCAACGTGGCGGTCTACGTCTTCTCGCCGGACGCACCGAGCGCCGGCGCGTCGACCGCGATCTTCGGCCTGTTCGGCGTGTTCTTCTTCGTGCTGAGAAAGCTGAATCTGAGCGTCCAGTCGCTCATACCGGTGTTGATTATCAACTTGGTGATCACCTTCGGCGGCGCGGCCTTCATTTCGGTCGCCGGGCATATCGGCGGTTTGATCACCGGGGGTCTGATCGGCTACGGCTTCGCCCACGTGCCGCAGCAGCGGCGCAGTCAACTCCAGGCCGCGATCCTGGTCGGCCTGGTCGTCATCTTCGGCGTCGCGACGGCGGTCCAGACTCATCACCTGACGACGACGCTTGCCCGCCTGGGTTGACGCGGTGGCCCGTCAGACATTCGCCCGCGGTTGCGCTCACGACCGTCCGCCACGCACCTCGAGCACAAGATCCAACGCCTCGGTCGGCGGCATGCCGAGGTCGTAGCGGCTGAAGAAGTGCAACGACTCGCCCTCGTCGATTTCGAGTAGCGCCCGCCGGCCGCCGTAGCGGGAACGTTCGTCCAGACGTACCCGTTGGATGTCGTCCCACGCGAGCCGGCGCTGGCCGGCGAAGCCACTCACGACGGTGACCCCGTCGCCGTCGGCCGCGAGCCGCACCGGAGCGACCACGTCGCGCAGCCCGTAGATCGCCAGGCCGACGGCGACGATCAGGCCGATAACGATGCCGGACACCGACGAACCCGCCACGAGCGGCGTGGCCACGAAGATCGCGGCCGCCACGAACTTCAGCCACATGAAACGCCGGTCGACTTGGAAACGCACCTCGGTGACCGGCATGCGCGGCATCTCGATCTCGCCGTCCCAGTCCGGCGACCATGGCTCGGGGTTGGCACCATTGCGGTCGTTGGCGCGATCGCCGCGGTCGTCGTCGCCATCGCCATCGGAGGGCATGGACGGTACGGACGGACGGATGGGCACAGCCCCTCCCGGTCGATCGCGGTGCACTGTCGGACAGACAACTCTAATCAAGATCTGTCGGCGGATGACCGGCCGGGTAGCATCGACGTCAGGACTACCTACTGGGGAGTAACCATGCGTGACGCGGTGATTGTCGGAGCGGCCCGGACCCCTGTCGGGCGTCGCGGCGGCGGCCTGTCCGGCGTGCATCCCGTCGATCTGTCCGGCCAACTGCTCGCGGCGTTCGCCGAGCGCGTCGGCTTCGACCCGGCCGATGTCGACGACGTGGTGTGGGGTTGTGTGTCGCAGGTCGGCGAGCAGTCCTGGAACGTCGGCCGCAACGCGGTGCTCGCCGCGGGTTGGCCCGAGTCGGTGCCCGGCACGACGCTCGACCGCCAATGCGGGTCGAGCCAACAGGCGGTGCATTTCGCCGCCGCGGCGGTGATTTCCGGCCAGTGCGACTTCGTGATCGCCGGCGGCGTCGAGTCGATGTCCCGCGTGGCCATGGGGTCGAGCGTGGTGAGCGGTCCCGGCCTGCCGTTCGGCAACGCGGTGCGCGAGCGCTATGCCGGCGTCGAAGGCTTCGCCGACACGGACGCGGCCGATGCCTCGCCGGCACCGTTCAGCCAGGGCGTGGGCGCCGAAATGATGGCGGCTCGCTGGGGCTTCTCCCGCCAGCAGCTCGACGAGTTTTCGCTGGCCAGCCACGTACATGCGGCGGCGGCGCAGGACGCGGGTGAGTTCGACGACGAGATCGTGCCGATCGCCGGCGTCAAGGCCGATGAAGGCATACGCCGCGACACCACATTGGAGAAACTGGCGACGCTGAAAACGCCGTTCAAGCCCGACGGTGTGGTGACCGCAGGATCGGCGTCGCAGATTTCCGACGGCGCCGCCGCGCTCGCGGTCACCACCTCGGAATGGGCCGCCGCCCACGGCCTGACTCCCCTGGTCCGCATACATAGCGCGGTCGTGGCGGCCGACGATCCGGTCATCATGTTGACCGCTCCGATCGCCGCGACGGCGAAGGTACTTCGGCGCGCCGGCATCCCTATTGAGCAAATTGGGGTGTATGAAGTGAACGAGGCATTTGCGCCAGTACCTCTCGCTTGGTTGGCGGAAACCGGTGCCTCGCCGGAGCGCATGAATGCCCGTGGGGGCGCGATCGCGCTCGGGCATCCGCTCGGTGGTTCCGGAGCCCGGATCATGACGACCATGGTGGCCCGGATGCGTGACACGAGGGAGCGCTATGGGCTGCAGACGATGTGCGAAGGCGGAGGGATGGCCAACGCGACGATCCTTGAGCTCCTGTAAGGGGCATGAGGATGATGCGGGTCACGACGATGCGCCCGCGACCGGGACCGCTGACGGCGCTTCGATGGCGAGCGACGCCGACGCGACCTTCGTGAAGCGAGTCGCGCCCGCGCGCCCGGCGCACGCCGCGGGTCGCCATGATGCCCGCGCGACCGACGTTCGTTTGGGGAGCGTCACTGCGGTCGGTTCCGGAAGCATCTCGGCAGTCGGCATCGCAGCGGGTGTCGACCCGCACGGTACGAGTTCGACCGGACACCGTGCGGCCAGTTCGGATTACGCGCTCGGCGGCGCCGACGTGTTCGACCGTACGTTCCAGATCGCGTCCACCGAGGCCGGCCTGCCCATGGAGGCACTGGCGCGGCACCTGCCGATCTTCCGGCGGACCGTCGGCGCCGGCCAGACGGTGCTGCTCGTCGCCCGCTGCGGGCGACTCGACCAGTCGAACTCCGCCGACCACCTGATCGTGGTCACGCGCGACCGGGTCGTCATCACCTCCGAGTCGCGCTCCCTGCACCGGGCCCGCCTGCACCTCAACGCCGCCGTTGCCGCGCTGATGAACGTGCGCTGGCAGCCGGACGCCGGCCTGACCGCGGTCGAGTTCGCGGCGACCGCGCTCGACGGCGTACGGGAGCGGTTCCTGATCGAGGCACCCGACGCGGCCGGCGTGTCGCACGTCGACGCCGTCCTCGGCTATGTGTTCCGGCCGGCCGGATCCCGCCGGTTGAACCCGGTCGACCCGGTCATGCCGTCCTGGATGAACCCGGCCGGGGCATTCTGATCCAGCCCCGATCCAGCCCCGATCCAGCCCCGATCCGACCCTGAACGCCGCGGCGGCGCGCTCACCAGCGATCCGTACACAATCCGAACGTCGCCGATGACCGGCTCGTGGCCGCGATCGGCCATCATGAGCGGGTGACCGAACGCCCGGGCAAGGGTCTCGTGCTCGTCGTGGAGGACGAACGACCGATCGCCGATCTCGTACGGATGTATCTCGCACGGGACAACTTCGGCGTGCACACCGAGGCCGACGGCGTCGCCGGTCTCGCCGCGGCCCGCCGGTTGCGCCCGGTCGCGTGCGTGCTCGACATCGGCCTGCCCGGTCTGGACGGCCTCGAGGTGTGCCGCAGGCTCCGCGACGACGGCGATTGGACACCGGTCGTCTTCCTCACCGCGCGCGACGACGAGGTCGACCGCATCCTCGGCCTGGAGTTGGGCGCCGACGACTACCTGACCAAGCCGTTCAGCCCACGCGAGTTGGTTGCCCGGGTCAAGGCGGTCCTCCGGCGCACGGCCGGCACGCCGGACGGCGAGCGGGTACGGCAGGTCGGCTCGGTCCTCATCGACCCCAACCGCCGGCTGGTGCTCGTCGACGGCGCGTCCGTCCCGATGACGCCGACCGAGTTCGATCTGCTCGGGCACCTGATGAACCGTCCCGGCCGGGTGTTCTCCCGGGAAGAGTTGCTCGCGTCGGTCTGGGGGTACGCGGCGCACGGCGGCACCCGCACGGTCGACGTACATGTGGCCCAGGTGCGTGCCAAGCTCGGCGCGGCCGGATCGATAATTCGGACCATTCGCGGAGTCGGCTATGCCGCCGATGCCTGAGCCGGCCCGGCCCGAGCCGACACCGCTCGACCCTGGCCAGCCCGGTGCGCGCCAGGCCGAGTGGCCACTGTCGGTGGACTGGCAAAC
>DATCXD010000123.1:0-10253 GCA_036566005.1 Micromonosporaceae bacterium
GGCCCGGCCGACGTCGATCGGAACGCCGGCACCGTTTAACACCACGGGCAGGATGCCGGCGTCGCAGGCCAGCCGACGGGTCGCGGACGGTGATAGCAGGATGCCGGTGTCGAGTTGGCCGACGGCGAGGTCCCGGGACAACGCCTGCCAGTCGATCGTGACGGTCACCTGTGCCGGTTGGCCGCCGTCGGCCGGCAGGTGGCCGGTACGTAGTGCCAGTTGGCAGACGTCGACGAGGGCGTCGGCGCGGCGGGCGGCGGCGGTGCGCAGGTCCGGGCCGGACGCGTCACGCATCGGTGCGGTAAGTGGTGTGATGGCGGCGTCGATGATCGCCGCGCCTTCTATGTCGAGGATGCCGGTGAGGCGGATGCCGCCGAGCCCGTCGGGGGTCAGGGTGAGGCCGCGGCGTTGCTGGGCGTGTCGTTGTTCGCGGTCGAGCCGGTCACGGAGTCGTTGGTCGGCGAGGTCGGGGTTGATGTGGGCGATCACCCGGTCGCCGAGTCGGTGCAGGATGGCGGGTTCGAACTGGGCGGCGTAGCCGATGAGTACCGTCTCGACCTTGTCGACCAGGGCCGGTTCGTGGTCGGGGACGTCGGCCAGCACGCGGCCGATCGCGACGGCCTGAGCGGTATTCACGCCACCGTCGGTGACCGCGTCGGCGAGCACCGGCCGGTCATCGAGCAGATCGCCGAGGTTCACCAGGTGCCGGGCTTCGGCCGGGCTGATGCGTAGCAGGTCGTGCAGCCACGCCACCGTCGAGGTCGCCCCGTGCCGGTGGGGGAGGTCCCGACCGTGTGCCTCCCGCGCCAGCGTGGCGAGGATCGCGGCACACCGGGAGTTGATTGCGTGCACCGCAGCTGCCGTGTCGGCCAACTCCGCATCCGTGAGGCCGTAGACCGGACGTGCCGCGAAGCCGGCGATGTCGGCCGCCGCCCGGGTCAACGCCTCGTCCATGACCCCACAATCGCACAACCGTACGACAATCCTGGGACGCCGCGAGAGGGATCGAAACCGTTGTGGCACAAAGCATCCACTACCAGGAACGCTCACCCGCACCAACATGGGTAGGCCCGGTGACTCACCGCGCGGCCGCCGGCCGGCCGGGCATCTTGACGCATTGCAGGGCCGAAACGGGTTGAAATCCTTGTGGCACGCAAAGCATCCACGACCAGGAATGCTCGCTTACCCCAGCAAGGGTGGGCCTCGTGACTCATCCGCCAGCCGGTTCGCGATCTTGACGCACGGAGAAGCGAAATACGACGAGCTGAACCCCGCGTGGCACAAAGCACCCGTGGCCAGGAACGCGCGACGACACCAACATGAGTAGCCCCGGTGACTCACCGCGCGGCCGCCGGCCGGCCGGGAGTCTTGACGTATTGCGAAGCCGCGAAGACGGGCTGAAGCCGTTGTGGCACAACGCGCCCACTACCAGGAACGTTCGCCCACACCAGCAAGGGGCCTGGTGACTCACCGCGGCCGCCAGCCGGCCGGGAGTCTTGACGCACGGAGAAGCGAAATACGACGAGCTGAACTCCGCGCGGCACAGAAGAGCCGCGACGTGGAACGTTCGACGACACCGGCGCACCGCAGCAGCTGATCGGCGCAGATGCGTGGCCGCCGGCCGAAGGCTGCCCAGCGCATCGCCGGACCATCCGATCTCCTCGGCGTACAGGCCGACGTGGCCGGGGCGACGCGATGAGCGCGCCGGTCGGGTGCTAGACGAGAACGGTCAGCCGGTGGCCGGTACGTGAGGGTGCGGCCGCGCGGTTGGCCCAAAGCTGTAGACCTGACGCGGGACGGGGTAGCCGTCGCCGCCACGGGCGTAGACCATCGCGTGCGTGGCGCCGGTGTCCCAGAATGCGTGCAGCACCGCGATTCCGAGCGCCCGCGACAGTCCAAGACGGCGAAACGACGCGGGCGTGCCGACCGGCTCGAACTCGCCGATCCGGTTCACGTCGTCGTACCACCCGAGGATGTACGAGACGATCCGACCGTCCGGCGCCTCGACCATCCAGTCGAAATCGAAGCTGTAGGGCCATTGTCGCGTCATCGCCCGGAATACGTCCTCGGTGAGGTCGGTCGACGCCGAGACCTCCCGATGCAGAGCCGCCCGGGTCGCCACCTCATCCTCGCCCCGCAACGGCCGGCTCCAAAATCCGTGCGGCAGCACTGGATGCGGCGGAATGTCGTCCAGCGTACGGTGGTGGGCGACGAAGAAGTGGCCCCGCCTCGTCGGGCGTGTATCCCAGCCGTACCAACGCTTCGGTCAGATAGCGCTCGGTGGACAGGACGGTGACGGAGACGCGGACCCCAGCCGCTTCCGACGCCCAACCCACGACGGCGTCGAGCAGATCGATGTCGACCGGATCGATGGCCAGTGACAATCGATCGGGCCGCGTGAGCCAGCCCCGCGCCGCGATGTCGCCGTCGCGCTCCCATGACATCTGCCCCGTCGGCCGCCCGCTGGTTCAAGGCCGAACTCCCACGCGAAATCGCCGATGTGCCAGCGGCTGTCGGCGACCAGATCCGTTGCGCGAGGCGATCAGTGCCGGCAGATCGGTCGGGCCGGCCCAATCCCGGCGCGTGGCGAGTGCGGGCATCTCGCCACTATGCCCGCACCCACGCCGTGCGCATCCGCATTAGGACCGCACTCGCAATAAGACTGCATCCGCAAATGCGACCGCACTCGCAATAAGACCGCAACCGCAAATGCGACCGCACTCGCAGCGGGACCGCAGCGAAACTCACGGCACGGGTACGCCGTGGATCACCACCGGCCCGAGCGTCGGATCGAGTTCGGTCGCTTGGCTCACGCCAGTGGGGGTGATGACGTCCATCGCCTTCGGCACCGTGCCGGGATCGACGCCGCAGATCGGCGACGAGCCGCCGGGCTGGCACACGCCGAATGTGAAGTCCTGCGGGGTTGGTGTGAATGCCCGTGCCTGGTCCGGGCTGAAGCCATCCTGGCCGGTCAGCACGACACCGAACGACCAGCCCGATGTGGGCGTGCCCAGAGCGCTCTCCGGTACGGCGACGGTGATCGTGCTCGCGATCGTGGAGGAGACGACGGCCGCGACCGTTCCTTGTGCATTGCCGTTCGCATCGACCCAGACCGGCGACGCGAAGCCTTGCACCTCAATGCGTTGGCTCCATGCATCGGCCGGAGCGATCGTGTAATTCCGGGTCGGGAACGCTGCCGCGGTCGAGGTCGGCGCGGCACCGGCGGTGTGGATGAAGATGTCGAGCATCTGGGCGCCGATGGTGTTGCCGAAGGTCGGCGTGAGCGCACGCACCGTCGTCCGCAGGTAGGCCGTGCCGTCCTTCGTCAACACCTGGAACCGCGTGATGTCGAACGATCCGGCCGTGAACGATGAGGACGTCGGATACGCGTACGTCCCCGGACCGTTGTCGTCGCCGGTCGGATCGGTCACGTCGAGCACGGTCGTGCCGCCAACCAGGTCGCCGACCACCGACACCTGGGCCGTGCCAGACGCGGTGCCGAGGCCGGCACCCGTGGTCGCGGCGACCGTGATGACGTTGGTACCAAACCCGATCGGTACGGTCGTCGAGAATGCTCCGCTGCCGTCGGCCGTCGTGGTCACCACGGACGAGGCACCGGCGACGTCGGTGTCGTTGACGCCGATACTGACGTCCGCGTCCGGCGCGGTCGTGCCGACCACCGTTGTGGAGTCCCCGCCGACGGTGGTGCCGCCGGCCGGTGCGCTGATCGTCACCGGCAGCGCCACCGGTGGCGCGTGGCGCACGTACCGGTCGGCCACGATGGCCGGCTGATCCACGATCGTGCCGGTGCCGATGTTGAGGATGAGCCGCAACTCCTGTGCCTGGGCCCAGGTGAGTGGCGCCGCCGAGCCGGCCGGCTTGCCGTCGGAGAAGCCGATCGACGCGGTGGTCGGATCGCTGCCATAGGGCGACGCGGCCAGATCCGGGTTCTCCCACGCCTGTTCGGGTACGAGACCCTCGCCCGATGCCGACCGCAACATGAACTGCAGCTCTGCCATCGCGGTCGACTTGTCGCCGGTCAGCAATGCGGATTCCGCGCGCTCGCCGGAGAGCACCGGCCACAAATGTCCGGTGCCGGTGTTCGTCGTCGGCCACGGCTGTCCCGGATTCGTACACGTCGACTGGCTCGGCTGGTAGCAGTCGCCGTACCCGTCGGCGCTGCCCGACGCCGCGGCGTCGGTGCCGTACCGGTAGTAGCCGGTGCCGGAGGGAGTGCTGACCGCGATCTGCTTGTCCACCACGGCCAGCGAGTTCAGGTAGTCGGGGTCGGTCGGCGACAGTTCGCCGAGGCGTACGAGTTCCTGGAACCCGCCATCGACCACCGCGCGCTGGTCGCGATCCGGCTGGACGCCGTTGCCGAGGTTGTACGAGATCGCCGCGTTCGGGTCACCGGTGCGTGACAGCCGGATGAAGTACGGCGACGAGCTGTACGGCCCGGTCGTTGTGACCGTCCACCGTTTGACGTTGCGCTGGAACGAGTCGGCGACCGCCTGGTAGAGCCGGGCGCTCGCGGTGTCCGCCTGCATAGTGGCGATCTTCGCCGCCGCGGTCAGGCCGGCAATCTCGGCGGCGATGGTGGACGGCGAATAGCCCGACTGCTCCTCCCACCGCTCGACACCGAACGACGGTCCGTGCGCGACGACGAAGTCGGCCGCCGGCTTGATGTGGTCGCGCCACAGCGTCGCGTCGCCGCCGAGACCACTCAGGTAAGCCATCAGGATCGGGTACGACGACTCGTCGAGCTGGTCGCCGCCGGTGTCCGGCGCGACCTTGCCGTTCAGCAGCGAGTTGCGCGGGATCTCGCCCGTCGGCAACTGCTGCTTCTCGAACAGGAATCGGGTGGCCGCCTGCGCCGTCGCACGGTCGCCGTCGGCGAGCAGGCCGGTGAACGTCTCGTAGAGATCGCGTGCGAAGACCTCGCGGTAGGAACCGAAGTAGACCGGCTTGCCGCCGGGCAGCGTGCCGGCGTTGACGGCCTGACCCCACGGGCTCGCGAGCGACGCGACCAGGGCACCGGGGAATGTCTTGTCCTCACTGGCCTTGAGGACGTTCGCGCTCACGTAATAGGCGTCAAGCGCCGCCGTTGAGCTGACGCCACCGACCGGCGGCTTCGGCCGGACCAGCTTCGCGTCGTAGACCGCCCATCCGGCCAGGTAGATCGCAGCGGTCGCCACGAAGGGCCGCGCCGCCGACGCCTTCGCCACGGCGACCGCCTGGCCCTGCGTGCGGCCGAACCCCAGGCTCAGGTCGAACGTCGCCGGACCGTGCGCGCCGCCGCTGGTCTTCAGCTGCTCGGTGAGAACGACGTGCCCGTTCGGCGCGGACTCGTAAGTGGCGCCGAGTGAGTGGCTAGTGTCGAGCGCGGTCAGGCCGTCCGACGTCGATCCGGCGTAGCCGACCGAAGCCGTCTGGAGCTGCGGCGACGTCAACGCCATGAACGTCGGGACCGCGTAGTCCCGGTTCGTCGCCTGGCTGACGGTGGACGAGTCGCCGATCACGCCGGCACCGGACGGGTCGACCACACCGGTGTCCGCTCCCCCGTTGGCGGTTCCGCCACCGCCGTTGCCGTTGACGTGCGCGTCCAGGTATGCGTACACGTGGAGCTTGTTGATGTTGGTGTTCGTGGCGGCGCCCGCCTGCAGCCGCGTGTGCATGAGCACCGCGTCGCGGGTCGCGTCCGCGACGTAAGTTGTCACCAGCTGATAGCCGTGCGCTGCGCTGGTCGCGGTGATCGTGCAGCTCATCCCGGTGGGATCGGTTGCCACCGTGTACGTCAGATCGCGCGTCTGCAGGTCGGTGAACGACGAGCCGTCGGTCACCACATACTGCAACGACTTGACGTTCGTGTTGTCGATCGTCGGCTCGTAGACGTCGGACAGCACGCCGTCGGCGACGGTGAACCACACCTTCGAGGTGGTGTTGCGGGCAGTACCGACGCAGTCCTTGCGGGCCAGGTCGAAGAACGACGCGGCACCGGGCGCACCCGGAGCGACCGCCGATGGCGGTGCCGCCGCGACCGCGGAGACCGGTACGGCGAGCAGTAGGGCGGCACCGAAGCCGACGACGGCGCCGAACCGGCCGATGCGGCGACGACCGGGCTGACGATGGGCATCACGGTGACGGACAGCCGCCTGGCCAGACTGTGCCATGGGATCCTCCGATGTGGCGTTTGCGGAGACTCCCGGCAAATTGTTCTCGACGGGTCAGAGGCCGTCAAGGACGGTCATCGATGTGATGAAGCTCGATCACCAACACCAATCAACAACAATGTCTACGAGGCACGCCGCTAGCCGATCTCCTGGCAGAGGGGTCGCGACCGGGTGATGATCGCTCGGCCGCGGTCGTGCGTACCCGCGGCGGGTGCCAGTCCGATAGGCTCGGCTGTCTCGCGAGTTGTCGACGGTGACGTGCTCGCGTTCCAAGATCGCAAAGACGCGGTCATGGATCCCTGGACAGACAATGGCCCTAGGATTGGCGCACATGTCGGTGAAGGTGAGCGTCGTCATCCCGGTTTACAACCCGGGTCGATACATCGAGCCGTGTGTCGAGTCGTTGCTGCACCAGACGCTGCCGCCGGACGAGTACGAAGTGATCTTCGTCGACGATGGCTCCTCGGACGAGACGCCGGCCTACCTTGACGAGCTGGCCGACACCCACGCTCACATCCGGACGATCCACATCCCCAACTCGGGCTGGCCGGGCCGGCCGCGCAACATCGGCGTGGACGCCGCCGCCGGCGAATACGTCCAGTTCGTCGACCAGGACGATCATCTGGCGCCGGATGCCCTCCGCCGGCTCTACGACATGGGCGCGCGTAACGGTTCCGACATCGTCATCGGCAAGGTCGCGAGCAACTTCCGCGGAATTCCGCACGGGATCTTCCGCGCCGATCGCGACAAGTGCACGATCCACGACTTCCCGCTGATCGACAGCCTCACGCCGCACAAGATGTTCCGGACGGCGTTCCTGCGCGAGCACGACATCCGCTACGCCGAGGGCAAGCGACGTCTCGAGGATCAGCTCTACATGGTGCAGTCGTACTTCCCGGCTCGCGTGGTGTCGATCCTCGGCAGCTACACGTGCTATTTCTACTCAAAGCGCGACGACGGTGGCAACGCCGGCGCGACGAAGATTGTCCCGTCCGGCTATTACGGCAACCTGCGCGAAGTTCTTGACGTCGTGGTGGCCAACACGGAGCCGGGCGCGTTTCGTGATCGCCTCATTCGACGGTTCTACCGGATCGAGATGCTCAGTCGCGTCAGCGAGCCAGCGTTGCCCAGATACGACGACGAATATCGTACGAACCTGATCGACGCGATCGAGAAGTTGGCGGCCGACTTCGTGACCGACGGCGTGCACGACGGCCTGGCCGCCATACAGCGGTTGAGGTCGACGCTCCTCCGCCAGGATCGACGCGCGGAACTGATTGAGTTGGCCCGCCGGTGTTATGACGTGACGGGACAGACCCGGCTCGACGATCTGAGCTGGCGCGACGGACGCATTGTCTGTTCGGTGACGACACAACTCGTGCACAATCCGGACAAGCGACCGCTGCTTCTGCTCCGCCAGGGCGACCGGTATTTCGTGCATCCGTCGTTCTATGACGGCCTCTTGCCGTCGCCTGAACGCTTCGAAGTGACCGATGAGTTCGGGAGCTTCCGCACCGAGATGGCGCTGCGGGACCGGGAGAGCGCGGTCGAATGGCCGTGTCCGGCCGAATTCATACCGGAGATCAAGGAACTCGGCCCGGCCGAAGGCCTCGACGGGATCGCGTGCCAGGTGGTCATGCGCGGCACCGTACGGCTCGATCCGGGGCGGACGAAGACCCGCGGACCGCTCGCGAAGGGTCGGTGGGATGCCTTTGCCCGGGTCAACGGCATCGGATTCAGCAAGCGCGTACGTTTTGGTTCCACCCGTGGCGCGCAGGTGGAGGGGCAGAGTCTTCCGGCGTTGCTGGGTGACCCGGCCACGCTGGTCGTGCCGTTCTTCGTCGACACCGCCGACAACCTGACGCTGGACGTCGATCGGCGCGCCCACGGACTCGGCGACGTCATCGCGGGCCCGGACATCCGGGCGGTCTCGACCGGCGGCCGGTGGATCGACCTCCTCCTGCCCGTCGCAACGCGACCCGGGACGGCCGCGAGCGACGCGGCGCTCGTCATCCGGACCGGGTCGCCCACGGATGCACCGATCGTCCAGCCCGCTCGGCTGGTCGCGGTCGGCGACCGCATTCACCTGCGGGCCCGCGGGCGCCTCACCGACCGAAACAACGCCGACCGCGACGATGGAGAGACCCTGGCCGGCTCGCCCAGCCTTCGAGCCGGGACCTGGGAGTTGGCAGCGCGCCTGGACGGGCCGGACGGTGCGGAGGTCAACCTGGGTAAGGTGCGGGTGAGGGCCAACGGGCGACTCACCGTGACCGACGTCAGGCCGATCGATCGCGGAACGGCCCGGCAGGTTCGGGCGGTTCGGACCACGCATCGTCGGCAGGATATGAAGCGGGTGATTCGACGCATGGTGCGGCCGATCGCCCAACGTCTGCCCGCCGGTCCCCGCAAGGCGTTGCGCGCCCGCTTCCGGTCCTGGGGACTGTGAAGCGCTGGATGTAGATCTACGACAAATACACCGCGAAGCGTACGGACGAAAGCAGAGGACCGTGCAACGGTTGAAGATCGACGGCGCCTGGAGCTTCGAACCGACCGTCTTTCCGGACGACCGCGGCAGTTTTCACGAGTGGTTCCGGGACGGCGAGTTCGCCGATTCTGTCGGCCACGACCTGAGTCTCGCGCAGGCAAACTGCTCGATCTCCGCCCGGGGCACGCTTCGCGGCATCCACTTCTCGGATCTGCCACCGAGCCAGGCCAAGTACGTCACGTGCGTACGCGGCGAAATCCTCGACGTCGTTGTCGACACCCGGGTCGGGTCGCCGACGTTCGGCCAATGGGATGCCGTGCGCCTCGACGACCGCGAGTTCCGCGCCGTTTATCTCGCCGAAGGGCTCGGCCACGCGTTCATGGCATTGACCGATCACGCGACGGTGGTCTATCTCTGTTCGAGCGGATACGCGCCGGCGCGCGAGCACGGTGTCAATCCGCTCGACCCGGCGCTCGGCATTGCCTGGCCGACCGGGATCGAGCCGTTGTTGTCGCCGAAGGACGCGGCGGCGCCGTCACTGGCCGAGGCGGAACGTCAAGGCTTACTGCCATCGTTCGGGGCGTGTGTCGCTTTCGGTGCGCAGTTGGCAACCGGCCAGAAACAGTCGACACCGTAGACTGCCGGCCCACCGTTTCCGATCTCGTCAAGGAGACCCGGATGTCTATCAGCTCCTCAGTCAAGAAGAGGGTGCGCCCCATTGTCGGCGAACGGGGTTGGCGCGCGCTCCGCATGGCGAAGCGCCGGGTGACGGGACCACCACCGGGGAGCCCGGCGGCCGAGCGTCGCCGTCTCGCCGCGATGTCCGACGACCTGTGCCAACTCGCGGCGCACTTCAAGACCGACAAGTGGGGTACGCACCGCTACGCGCAGCACTACCAGCGACATCTGCAGCACCTGAAAAACGACTCGTTCAACCTTCTCGAGATCGGCATCGGCGGCTACAGCAAGGCCGGCACGGGTGGCGCATCGCTGCGGATGTGGAAGCACTTCTTCCCGGCCGCGCACATCTATGGCATGGACATCCGCGACAAGTCATTCGTCGATGAAGACCGCATCACCACGTTCGTGGCCGACCAGTCCGACCCCGAGTCGCTCCGCGCGGTCGCCGACAAGATCGGCGAGTTGGACGTCATCATCGACGACGGCAGCCACCGTAGCCCGCACATTCTCGTCACGTTCCAGACTCTCTTCCCGCTGCTGCGCGACGGCGGCATCTATGCCGTCGAGGACACTCAGACGTCCTACTGGCCGGAGTGGCAGGGCAGCGTCGATCGGCAAGATCCGAACACCAGCATGTCGATGCTGAAGGCACTCGCCGACGGGGTCAACTACGAGGAGTTCGTGGACGAGGATTACGGGCCGACGTACACGGATCGCCACGTCGTGGCGGTGCACTTCTACCACAATCTCGTGATCATCGAGAAGGGCACGAACGCCGAGGGCACGAACAAGACGAGGGTGCTCAAGAAGCGCTACGGCCAGGGCTGACGCTAAGGCCGAGATGGCTACCTCGGCGCGCCGGCGGTCAACACGGGGACCGCGTCGGCCAGTGCGGCTCGCCAGTCCCGAATCGGCGT
>DATCXD010000125.1:0-2759 GCA_036566005.1 Micromonosporaceae bacterium
TCGTCGTAGGGTCCCTCGGTGGCCAGCCGCCGACGCTCCCGCCGACTCAGCACGCGCATCCGGAAGACGTCCTTACCGCGGATCCGGAGCGCGAGCAGCGCCGGCAGCAAGGTGACAGCGGCCAATACGGTCAGCAGCACCATCAACGCCGACGGCACACCGAGGCCGGACAGGAAGTCGACGCGCAGCACCAGCAGTCCGAGCATCGCGATGCACACCGTTGCCCCGGCGAAGAGCACCGCGCGGCCGGAGGTGTTCAACGCCCGGACGATCGATTCCTCGACATCGAGCCCGGCCTTCAGACCGTTGCGATGTCGCGTGACGATGAACAACGCGTAGTCGACGCCGACGCCGAGCCCGACCAGGATCGCGAAGACCGGCGACAAGTTGTTGATCGCCATGCCGTGACTCAGCAGGCTAATCGCCGCGCTGCCGAGCAGCAGCGAGAAGATCGCCGCGAGCAGCGGCAACAGCATGGCGAAGAACGAACCGAACGCGAGTAGTAGTACGACCGCGGCGGCGACGATGCCGACGATCTCGGACAGGCTGGTGGAGACCTGGTTGACCTGCTGGATCGCCTGCCCGCCCAGCTCGACCTGGATCTGGCTGGTCCGCGCGTCCTCGGCGACCGAGATCAGGTTCTTCACCGAAGCGACCGGGATCTGCGCGCCGAACCCCGGCCACTGCACGGTGGCGTACGCGATCTGGCCGTCGCGACTTATCTGTGCCGCGCCGGCCGGCGAGTAGGGGCTGGTCACACCGCGCACCGACGGCCCGTGCGCGACCTTGTCGAGCATCGCGGTCATCGGCTGCTGGACGGTGGGGTCCGTGACCTTGCCTGACGTGACGTGCCAGACGATCGTGTCGGCTTCGCCGGCCTGGTTCGGGAATGCCGACTGCAGGAGGTCGAGCGCCTTGGTCGACTCCGTACCGGGCAGGTTGAAGTTGTCGCTGTAGGCACTGCCCACGGCCCGGTCCAGGCCACCGAGCGCGATCAACGCGACGAGCCAGAGGCCGACGACGGTCCAGCTGTGCCGAACACACCAGCGCGCAACGCCTGCCATGATCCACCTATTTAATCGAACGGTCGGTATCTACGCTAGGGGAGTGTAGCGTCCGTCTGCGGAGGCACTACCGAGGAGGCGAAAACTGGTGGCCCGCACCGCTGGAAGCGCTGCCGACGACACTCGTCAGCGCATCCTCGACATCGCCGTCGACCTGTTCATCGAGCAGGGGTACGCCGGCACGTCCGTACGGGACATCTCGGAGCGGCTCGGCATGACGAAGGGTTCGCTCTACTATCACTTCGCCTCGAAGGAGGAGGTCCTCAACGCGCTGGTCGCACCGCTGCTCGAGGACCTCGACCAGTTCGTGGTCGACGCGGCGGCGGCCGGCAAGATCGACCGCGACCGGCTGGAACGGCTGGTCAACCTGCTCGATGAGCACGGCGTGCTGTTGCGTTCGTTGATGGGCGATCCGTCGGTGCTGCACGGCTTGGCGATCCGCCGGTCGATGCCGCAGCGGATCGCCGCCCTGCAACGGTCGCTGGCCGAGTCGGACGATCCGGCGGCGGTTCTCCGGGGCCGATGCGCGCTCGGTGTGATCAACGCGGGCGCGATCGCTCCCCGCTTCGACACGGTGGCGCCGGACGGGTCGTACGCCCGCGAGCGGGCCGTTCGCACCCGGCTGACCGACCAGGAGAAGCGGTTTGTCGTCGACGCGGCGCTGGCGGTGCTCTCGGTGCCGGCCCGAATTTCACCGCGGTCTTAGCGCGACCGTCCGATGTGGCCCCGATTCGACCGCCCCCACAGGCGCACACGCCGGTGTTATGTTGCGGACATCTTCGACTCGGCAGGTGCATGGACATGGCGTCGCGAGACCGGTTGCCACCCGAGGACCGTCGTCGATGGGGCATGCCGACGATCTGGCTCATTCTGGTCGCCATCATCGTGGTTGTGTGTGTTGGCTGCTCCGACGTGCTCAAGCGGCTCGGCGGCCCCTGAGGCCCGGATCCCGGGGCCGACGGATTCCCGGATACGGCCGGCATGGACTTAGGCTGGCGTCATGCTGACCTCGACCATCGGCGGCCGACCGATCGGCGTCGCATCCGACGCGACGGTGCTGACCTCGAAGAATCCGGCGAACCTCACCGACGAGGTGGCCAGCGTCGCGCTGGCCGACGCCCACACGTTCGTCGACGCCTGCCGCTCCGCGAAGGCCGCGCAGCGGACGTGGGCTCGCGTCCCGGCGCCCGTACGTGGGCAGGTCATCGGCAACCTCTCCCGGTTGGTGGCGGCGAACAAAGAGGCGCTCGCCCAGATCGTCACGCGCGAGATCGGCAAGCCGATCGTCGAGGCCCGGGGCGAAGTCCAGGAAATCATCGACACGTGCGACTTCTTCCTCGGTGAAGGCCGGCGCCTCTACGGCCAGACGGTCCCGAGTGAGATGCCGGACAAGCAGCTGTTCACGTTCCGGGTGCCGGTCGGCGTCGCTGCGATCATCACGGCCGGCAACTTTCCGGTCGCCGTACCGTCGTGGTATATCGCTCCGGCGTTGTTGTGCGGCAACGCGGTGGTCTGGAAGCCGGCCGAATACGCGGCGGCGTCGGCCCATGCGTTCGCCGAGCTGATCCGTCGGGCCGGCGTCCCGGAGGGTGTGATCGAGGTCGTGTACGCCGACGGCGAGACGACGTTCGCCGGCCTCACGAGTGCGCTCGAAGGCGGCTTCGTGGACAAGGTCGGGTTCACCGGCTCGTCCGA
>DATCXD010000501.1:0-3513 GCA_036566005.1 Micromonosporaceae bacterium
GGGCTGGCCGCGCCCGGTCGCTGTGTCGACCGGGCCAGGACACTGCCGATCCACCAGGCGGGGAAGGATACGTTCGATGCGGGTACGGGTGCGGCTGGCGGCGGGAATCGCCGTCCTCCTCGCGGCCGGGATGGCGACCGCCTGCTCGAGCAAACCGAAAACACCGGACGCGGCCGCCGCCGTTGAGACATTTCTCGATGGCTGGACGTCGCACACATTTGACCCATCGGTCCAATTCGTGGATCCGAAGGGCGCGCCGATCGACAACACGACGGTGGCGGCCCAGATCACCAAGCTGACCGGCGATCTGGCGCACGCGACTCCGACTTTCAAACCGGCGAAACCGCGGGTGACCGGCGCGACGGCTACGGACACGATCGCCGTGACGTGGCCGATCACCGCGACGGCTCGATGGACCTACCAGACGTCGATGACGATGAAGCTCGTCGACGACGGCGTCAAGGACAGCCCGAAGTCGTGGGAGATCGTCTGGTCACCGGCTGTGGTCGAGCCACACCTGACCGCCGAGGACACGTTGCGGGTGCACACCCTCGCGCCCGTGCGCGGCCAGATCCTCGATCGCACCGGCAAGGCCATGGTGACCGCCCAACCGGTGGTGGCCGTCGGAGTCGAACCGAACCGGGTGAAGAACATCACCACGCTGGCCGCCGCGCTGGCCAAGGCGTTCAAGTCGGTGAACGTCGACATCTCGGTGGCGGATCTACCGGCGCGGGTGAAGGCCGCCGCACCGGACGCGTTCGTCACCGTCGTCACGCTGCGCAAAGAGGTGTACGAGAAGATCAGGTCGCAGATCCACGAGCTGCCGGGCACGGTCTTCGCCGACGAGACGCAACAGCTCGCGCCGACGTCGACGTTTGCCCGCGCCCTGCTCGGCACGGTGGGACCGGTCACGAAAGAGCGGATGGACGCGAGCCCCGGAAAGTACGCGGTCACCGATCAGGTCGGTTTCGGCGGCATCCAGCAGCGGTACGACGACCAGTTGCGCGGCACCGCCGGCGTGGATGTCGTGATTCCCGGTCTCGGTCAACAGGCCGACGGCTCAACGAACCCGGAACACGTCCTTTTCAAGATCGCGCCGATCGCCGGCAAGCCGGTGCAGACGAGCATCGACGTGGCGACACAGAATGCCGCCGATCACGCGCTGGCCAAACAGGCCAAACCGGCCGCGATCATCGCGATGCGGATCAGCACCGGCGCCGTCCTCGCTGTCGCGAACGGACCGGGAGCGGCCGGATACGACCTCGCACTGCAGGCACAGGTCCCGCCCGGCTCGACGTTCAAGACCGTGACGGCGACGAACGTCCTCGAATCCGGCCGCGAGTCCACCACGTCGGTGGTGAATTGCCCCAAACAGCTCGTCGTCGAGGGCCGGACGTTCATGAACGACGGCGGTGAGGCGTTCGGCCGGGTGCCGCTGCTGACCGACTACGCGCGCTCGTGCAACACCGCGTTCGCGTCGCTCGCTCCCAAGCTCGGTCCCAACGGTCTCCGGTCGACGGCGGCGCAGCTCGGGATCGGCGGGAAGTGGTCGGTCGGCGTCGACACGTTCACCGGATCGGTCGCCGCGGACGGCTCTGCGGTGGAACAGGCCGCGGCCGCGTTCGGGCAGGGCAAGACGCTCGTCAGCCCCGTTGCGTTGATGAGTGCCGTCGGCGCGGTCGCGCGGGGCCACTGGATCGCGCCGACCGTCGTCACGAACCCGCCCGTGATCGGCAATCCGAGTCCCGGCACGCCGCTCAAAGCGTCAACGGTCGCGTCGATGAAGACGATGATGCGAGCGGTCGTCACGTCGGGCACGGCGAAGAAATGCAACGGCATCGCGGGCGGACCGGTCTACGGCAAGACCGGAACCGCCGAGTACAACAACGATCCGCACGATTCGCACTCGTGGTTCATCGGCTACCAGGGCGACGTCGCGTTCGCCGTGTTCGTCGAGAACGGCGGTCTGAGCACCACCGCGGCCGTACCGATCGCGAAGACGTTCCTGACCTCGCTGCACTAGCCGCAACCCGTTGCGTACGGCGAGGTCAGACGTCCCCGCTTACGGCGATCTCCGCATCCGCCGGTGCGCTGCGTTGTGCCGGCATGACGATCGGCGGCGACGGCTCGAGCACGTCGTCATGGACGAGCGGAGCAAGCCCGGCGACAAGCGTGTCGGCGACGTCGCGCGCGTGCACACCGTCCAGGTCGTAATCCGGGTCGAAGACGGTGACCTCGATGCCGACACATGACGGCGACGCGACCAGGCCGGCGATGAGCAACTCGAGTTCCGCGTACGCGATGCCGCCGGGGCTCGGCGCGTCGACCGCCGGCATCACGGCCGGGTCGAGCACGTCGACGTCCACGTGCACCCAGAAGCCGAGGCAGTCGACGAGCTGATCACGCGCCCAGGCCGCCGTACGCCCGGCGCCTTCGGCCCGCAGTTGCGGCACGGCACGCATCGTGATCCCGGCCGCCTGCAGGTCGAGCCGGTAGTCGTCCTGCGGACGGACGCCGAGCAGCACAACATCGGTGTCTCGCACGTACGGCCGGAGATTGTCGATGTCCGTGAGATCGGGCTGACCGCGGCCGGTCGCGAGCGCGAGGTCCTCGCCGGCCGCGGCCCCGACGTACGACGCGTTGCCGGGATGCCGGAAGTCGGAGTGGCCGTCGATGTACACGAGCCCGTACGGCAACTCGTCGGCGACCGCCCGCCGCCGCATTGCGAGGGCGGATCCGACCAGGATCGAGCAGTCGCCGCCGAGGACGACCGGAAACTCGCCGGCGTCGACAATCGCCACGATCCGGTCGGCCAGCCGGATCGCGTAGTCGGCGATCTCGGCAGCGTGGCAGACGCCGTCGCCGGGTCGCCAGTCACCCGGGTCGTAGCGTGCCGGCGTCAGGCAGCCCGCGTCGCGGGCGTGTAGGCGGGCCAGTAGACCCTGGTCACGCAGGGCGCCGGGCGCCTTCGCGCAGCCCGGCACCGATGTCGGCGTAGGTGGACGCAGACCGAGGTTGGACGGCGCGTCGAGGACCGCGATCCGGCGCATCGCCGTCGCCCGTCAGAACAGTGCGCTGGCCAAGGCGCGGCGCGCCGAGACCACCGCCGGATCGTCGGGACCGGCCACCGTGAACAGAGAGACCAGATGCGAACGGGCGGCGTCGCGCTCTGCGCCGGACGTCCGCCGGACCAGTTCGACCAGGCGCGAATAGGCCTTCCCGGCGTCGCCCGAGAGGACCTCGATGTCGGCGGCGAGGCCCTGCGCCGCCACGTCGTCGGGCGCGGCCTCGGCGGCCGCGAGCACGCCAGCCGGATCCTGACCCTCGACCCGCCGCAACAACTCGACCTGAGCAAGGCCGGCCTCGGCGACCGAGTCGGCCGGCGCGTCGGCGAGGATCTTCTTGTACGCCGCCTCGGCTGCCTCGAGATCGCCGTTCACCAGCGCATCGTCGGCGGCGTCAAAGCGCGGATCGGCCGGCTGCTCGACGGCGACCCCGCCGGCCTGCAACACC
>DATCXD010000509.1:0-12795 GCA_036566005.1 Micromonosporaceae bacterium
GCTCGCCGCGCCAGCCGCTCGGCGCCGGCCGGGGGGGTGCGTTCGCCGACGCCGACCGCGATCACGCCCGGCGCGAGCAGCAGCACGTCACCGCCCTCGACGTGTTCGAGGCCCGGCTGGTAGAGCAGGGACGTGCCGGCGAATCCGGGATGGTGGCGGTAGATCGCCTGCGTGAGCGTGGTCTCCCGGGCCCGCGCCGGCATCGCCAGGCTGGTGACCGCGGGTTGGTCACGGATCCACAGGCTGGAGTCGCGGGTGAACAAGAGGTTGGGCAGCGGATCGATGACGAAATCGTGCGGGTCCATCATCCGGTAGACGAGCCCACCGCCGGACCGCAGCTCGTCGTGGGCGATGCCGGCGGTGAGGGCGGTCGCGAGGTCGGCCGGATCGAGGCCGGCAAGGTGGTCCGCGACACGCCGCCGCAGGCTGTCCCCGAGGCGTACGTCGGCGAGCACCGCCTCGGTCAGCTCCTTGCGAGCCGGCTCGATCGCGAGCACGTCGACGAGCAGATCGCCGAGGTAGAGGACGGTCGTGCCCCGGGCGCGCAGCGCCTCGGCGAAGATGTCGTGTTCCTCCTGGGCCCGGCCGACCCACGGGATGCCGTCGAACAGCAGCGAGTCGTTGTTCCGGGGGGTCAGGCGGGCGAGCTCTGGTCCTGGGCGGTGGAGCAGCACGGTGTCGAGCCGGCCGACCTCACTGTCGACATATCGGGTCACACGAGGCAGCGTATCCATCGCCGGTCGGTTTGTGCGGTGACGGGTGGTGAACTGGGGAAATTCCCGGCCGGCAATCGGCCGATTCCTGACTGATTCCTGACCGATCCCTGACTGATCCCTGACTGATCCCTGGGCTGGGAAAGCTTGCGGTGGCAATGATCGCCACTGTGGTACGTCGATGAATATGGCATTCATCCCTTGTCATTCGCGCCACTCGGCCTGTATCCGTACCTAGGTCAACACGTAACGTAGTGGGCAGTAGCTGAGCCATGGGACCGGGGAGGCGTACTGTGACCGGCTTTGTCCACAGTCAAGATGTCGTGGTCCGGCCGCCCGATCCGAGGGCTGGTCGGGCCGGTGACGTCGAAGCTCCCGGCGCGCCGCGTTCGACTCCTCGCGAGTGGGCGCGGCGCCGTCGTGTCGAGAAGCAGGGACGCCGGGTCGACGCGGCCCGCGAGCGTACGAAGGGCCGGCTGAACCGCCTCGGCGACGAGTGGGTGTTGATTGACTCGGCCACGCTGGGCCTGCCCTCGCACGAGTCGTTCCTCGCGATCGGACCGGGTGGCGTCTTCGCCGTGACCGTCAAGTCACAGGGCCGCAACCGGGTGCGCCTCTCCGGCGACACCGTTCAGATCGCTGGTCGGCGGCCGGACTTTCTCGGTGAGGCCCGCCGGCTGGCCACGGCGATGTCCACCGCGCTGAGCCGGTCCGCCCGCGTACGGGTTCCGGTGACGCCGGTGCTCGCGCTGGCCGGATCCGGACTGATCAGTGTGTACGGTCTGCCGCGCAACTGCGTGGTCATGCCCTACCGGGAGCTCGACAACCTCCTGCGGGCGTACGGGGAACGGATAGCTCCGCGTACGGTGGGTAAACTCGCATCGATCGCGCGGCATCCAGCGACCGCCATCGACGTAAGAGGTAACGAACTCGTCTCGTCGTACACCTGGCAGTCGGGCGTTGCACCGGCTGACAAGCTCGGCCGCTCTCGGTAACGTCGCGGCGAAGCCGACAGCGCGCGCCGTGACGGGACCGCAACGCGAACGTGCGGCGGAAGGAAGGTGCACGTGGCTCATCTCGAGATGTCGCTGACCGAGCCGTTTGCCATCCCCGCGTCCGAGCTGGTTGACGATCGCTCGGACGACCTGATCCCGAGCAACGTTGACCACTGGGCCGACGCGGTCGATCACGCAACCGAGCCGTGCATCGTGATCGACGCCAAGGCCGTCGTCGCCGCGGCCTCGCCCGCGGCCTGCCGCCTACTCGGATTCGCCGATCCGTCGGCCGCGGCCGGAGTGTGCCTGCACGACGGCACCCTTCCACTGATCGACTTCGCGGCAACGGCGCATCCGCTCCCGGACACCGAGTTGGCCAAGATCCCGCCGGTGCAGGCGCTGTTGTCCGAGCGTCTCGCGCGCGGCTTGCTGCGGGTGCGCCTGGGCGGCGACGTCGTCACCATCGACGCGATCGCCACGCCGTTGCACGAAGGCGGGCACGTCGTCGGCTCGCTGACGTTCTTCTGCACCGTCTGAGGGCCCGGGCCGCCACGCCGTTCCTGGTTGCCCGGTTGCGCCGGTGGGCCGGTCGTACGCTGTGGGCATGCCAGGTGTGCCACCGACGCGCTTCGTCTTTCTCGGGCCCGAGGGTACGTTCGCCGAGCAGGCGCTGCGGACCATCGCGGCGGCCGAGCGCGGAATGCGTACGCCGATGCGCAGTGTGCCCGAGGCATTCGAGGCGGTGCGCTCGGGTGACGCCGACGCGGCCCTGGTGCCGCTGGAGAACTCGATCGGCGGCCAGGTCGGCGTCACCCTGGATGAGCTCGCCGAGGGTGAGCCGCTCGTCATCACGCGCGAGGTCGTGCTGCCGGTGAATTTCGTGCTCGCCACGCGAGAGGGCACCAAGACCGACGACATCACCGCCGTCGTTGCCCATCCGCAGGCCTCGACGCAGTGCCGTGGCTGGCTCGCGCGCAACCTGCCGGACGCCGCGGTCGTCGACTCGTTGTCCAACGCGGCCGCGGCCCAGGCCGTCGCGGACGGGCAGTTCCCGGCGGCGGTGTGCGCGCCGGTCGGTGCGCAGCGGCACCGGTTACACGTGCTGGCCGACCAGATCGGCGACCACCCGGATGCCGTCACGCGGTTCGCCCTGGTCAGCCGGCCCGGCCCGCCACCGATGCCGACCGGCGACGACATCACCTCGCTCGTCGTCTACATCGCACACGACCGGGTCGGTGCGCTGCTCGCCGTGCTGACCGAGCTGGCCGTACGTGGTGTGAACCTCACCCGGATCGAGTCGCGCCCGACCGGCGAGCGACTCGGCCGCTACCTGTTCTTCCTTGACTGCACAGGTCACGTCGCCGACGTACGTCTCGGCGAGGCACTGCGCGGACTCCGTCGTATCTGCGCCGACGTACGGTTCCTCGGCTCCTACCCGCGGCTGGCGGCCGATGCCGATGGGGCGCCCCCGACCGTACGGCCGCCGGGCACCGCCGAGGCCGACTTCGCCGACGCCGACGCCTGGCTCGCCCGCGTGAGAGCCGGCGAAATCGCGTAACGAAGTGGTCCGCGGACACCCTACGATCTGCGGTGATCACTGCATGCATTCCTGACGTAGCTCCTTTGCGTATGCAATGATTCCGCCATGGACACCGGGCAGTGGGGCCGGTCCGACGAGCTGGTGCCTGTCACCGACATCGACGCGGATGATTCGTCGCGACCGCCGCGACCGTCACGGCTGGCGTTGGCCCGGCACCAATGGCGCAGTTACGTTAGTCAACATGGTCGCCGCGGGGCCGTGATCGGCCTAGGCATCACGTTCGTGCTCCTGCTCGCCTCGCAGTGGATGCCGTGGGCGAACGTCGCGCCACAATTGACCCCGACCAACGGAGTCGACCCCAACGAAAGTTCCTTCCAGAGCGTCGAACTGGTCGTTCGCGGGACACACGACGTCGGCATCAACGATGCCAACACGGCGATGACCCTCACGTACTACCTGATGTGGGTCATCGTGCTCGCGCTGGCCGGTGCGACCGTGTTCGCGTCCCGACGGTCGCGCCAACCGTTGTTCGGCGCCACGATCGGCGCGGTCGTCGTGCAATTCGTCGCGATCCTCCCGCTGTTGCGGCACCCGAAAGGTCTCATCATCAACGCGATCTCCGAAATCGGCGCCCGCACTGGCGCCACTGAGTTGATCGTGACCCGGGGAGCGGGCATGTTCTGCGCGGTGGCCGCGCTCGTCGTGCTGGCCGGTTCGATGGTCTTCGCCGTCCAGGGCAATGTCCTGCCGTCACTCGCGGCCGACGAAGCGGAAGAACCATTCGCTGGTACGCCCGATTTCGCGCCCGACCTCCCGGATGAAGACCTCGACGTTGACATCGAAGTACTGCCCGAGCAATCCGCAACGTCGGACGGACGTCATTCGGCTCCGCCGGCTATCGACACCGCGCCCGAGCCGCACGGTAAACCGGACGTCGTCGCGTTCACGGTGGAGGCCGTCGAGGGTCTTCCGGAGCATCCGGACGTGGCGGAGCCTGCTCCGGCGAGCGACCACAGCGCCTATGCCCGGCCGCTCGGCAACGACAAATACCGGCGCTAGCCACGGGCGTGCGCGTGAGGCCGGGCGCGGCGGTTGGGCGATATCGATGTGAACGTCCCGCACGCCTGACCGACCGAGCCTCGCGGCAGCGCTACGCGTCGGCACCCGGTACGCTCACGAATCGTGATTGACCTGCGGCTGCTCCGAGAAGATCCCGACCTGGTCCGGGCGAGCCAACGCGCCCGGGGCGAGTCCGAGGCGGTCGTCGACACGCTGCTCGCCGCCGATGAACGCCGGCGCGCCACGATCGCGACATTCGAGTCGCTGCGGGCCGAGCAGAAGCAACTGGGCAAGCAGATGCCGAAGGCATCGGGCGCCGAGCGCGAAGCGCTGCTGTCTCGTACCAGAGAATTGTCGGCGCAGGTCAAGACGGCCGAAGCGGACGTGACCGACGCGGAGGCGGTGCTGCGGGCGGCGCAGTATGCGATCTCGAATGTGATCCAGCAGGGCGCTCCGCCCGGCGGCGAGGATGACTACGTCGTGCTGCGTGAGGTCGGCGACCGGCCGGACATCGCCGACCCGCGCGATCACCTGGAGTTGGGCGAGTCGCTCGGTGCAATCGACATGGTGCGGGGCGCGAAGGTGTCCGGAAGCCGGTTCTACTTCCTCACCGGCGTCGGTGCGCTGATGCAGCTAGGGCTGCTGCAACTGGCCATGGCGCAGGCGGTCGAGAATGGGTTTACGCCGATGATCACCCCGGCGTTGGTGAAGCCGGAGTCAATGGAGGGCACCGGTTACCTCGGCGCGCATGCGTCGGAGGTCTACCGGCTTGAGGCCGACGACCTATACCTCGTCGGCACCAGCGAGGTGCCGATCGCGGCCTACCACGCGAACGAGATCATCGACCTCGATGGACCGCGACGCTTCGCGGGCTGGTCGTCGTGCTTCCGCCGCGAGGCCGGCAGCTATGGCAAGGACACTCGCGGCATCATCCGCGTGCACCAGTTCGACAAGGTCGAGATGTTCTCCTTCTGCCGGCCGGAGGAGGCCGCCGATGAGCATCTGCGCCTGCTGGGCTGGGAGGAGGAGATGCTCGCGAAGGTTGAGGTGCCCTACCGCGTGATCGATGTCGCGGCTGGCGACCTCGGCACGTCGGCCGCGCGGAAGTTCGACTGCGAGGGATGGGTGCCGTCCCAGGGTCGCTATCGCGAACTCACCTCGACATCGAATTGCACGACGTTCCAGGCGCGGCGGTTGAACGTGCGGTATCGCGACGGCGACGGCCGGCCGCAGGTCGCGGCGACGCTGAACGGCACGCTCGCCACCACCCGATGGCTCGTCGCGATCATGGAGAACCACCAGCAGCCCGATGGTTCGGTGCGGGTGCCGAAGGCGTTGCAGCCGTTCCTCGGCGGTCGGGATGTGCTGGAGCCCGTCTAGGGCATCCCGGCGTCGAGCCGGGCGCATCCGACAAATGTCATCAAACCGCACCGAATAACGCTGCCTCCGCGAGTTTCGTACGTGCGTTGCCCGAGAACTCCCAGCGTTTGTCCAGGTCGGAGTAGCGTTGTCGCTCCGACCTTGGAGGTATGAGGTGACGGATGTAACTGTTCCCGCGGATCTGGGACAAACCGCCCCCCGGTCCACGACCCATCGGCACGCGACCGCGCCGGCCATCCCGGGCCGCTCGCGAGCCGCCCATCGAATTCCACGCGACGTTGTCGACCGTGGTCCGGCCGGCGCTGCGCGGGCCGGCCAACCGGGCGATCGCCGGCGAGTCGGGCTGCCCGGACTCGTCGCCACCGACCTCGACGGCACCGTCGTACGCTCCGACGACACGGTCTCCGGGCGTACGTTTGCCGCGTTCGCTCGGATGAAGGCCGCCGGTGTTCCGATCGTCGGCGTGACCGGGCGCGGACCGCGCCTGCTCGACCTGACCCGTCGCGATCTGCCCGTGGCCGACTATCTCGTCCTGGCCCAGGGCGGCTACGTCGTCGACCTGAGCGCCGGGCCCAATCCGGTGACGTTGTTTGCCGATTCCCTGCCGTGCGACACGGTTGCCGAGGTTATCGACCGGATCGAAGCATTTGTCGGGCCGCTGTCGGTGCTCGTTGAGCCGGTCGACGCGCCGGATTCGTTCCTGTGGGGCGAGCGGCATCCCGCTTGGCGGTTCGCCGACGCGATCCATCCGTGCACTCGGGCCGAGGCCATGTCGACGCCGGCCGTGAAGGCGTTCGCGCACTCGGACACGTACGACACCGACGAGTTGCTCGCTCTCGCGCGAAGCATCGTCGGACCGGACATCGTCGAGATCACCCAAGCCGGCCTCGGTTACATTGAGATCTGCCCGCACGGCGTCACGAAGGCGACCGGCCTTGCCGTGGTCGCGACTCATGTCGGCGTTCCGGCCGAGGACGTGCTCGTGTTCGGCGACATGCCCAACGATCTGCCGACCTTCCGCTGGGCCGGCTGGAGTCGCGTCGCGGTGGCGAACGCGCACGTCGACGTCCTGGCCGCCGCCGACGAGACCACCTTGTCGAACGACGACGACGGCGTAGCCATCTATCTGGAGCGACTACTGTCGGACCGGTGAGTCAACCGTCGCGTCCGGCCGTCCAGTTTTCCGCGCCGCTCCGGTGGCCCGGCGGGTTGGGGCTGCCCCGACTGATCGCGACGGATCTGGACGGCACCCTGACCAGGCCCGACGGCTCGATCTCGCCCCGGGCCGCGCAGGCTTTGGCCGCGGTGTCCGCGGCCGGCTCGCGAGTGTTGCTCGTCACCGGCCGTCCGGTGCGCTGGCTCGTGCGGGTGTACGCCGACCTGCCGGAGCCCTACCCAGCGGTGTGTGCGAACGGTGCCGTGCTCTTCGACCCGGTCGCCGACGCCATCGTGTCGGCGCATGTCATTCCCGCCGATGATCTGCGCCGGTCGACCGACGCGCTGCGCGCCGAACTACCCGACGTCACGTTCGCGGCCGAAACCGATGGCGGGCGCCGGATGCTGCACGAGGCGGCGTATCCGATCCTGTTCGACCCGGACGACCCGGATATCGCGAGCGCGACCCTCGCCGAAATCTGTTCCGTACCGGCGGTGAAGCTTCTCGTGCGCGCGACCGGCTGGGATCCGGACGAGCTCACTGCGGCCGTTCGCAGCGTTGTCGGCGACGGGCTGGAGGCGACGCACTCGTCACGTAGCGGTCTCGTGGAGTTGTCCGCGGCCGGCGTCACGAAGGCGACCGGACTCGCCGCGTACGCCGGTGGTCTCGGTCTCGGCCCGGCGGATGTGCTGGTGTTCGGTGACATGCCCAACGACCTGCCGATGTTCGCGTGGGCCGATGGGCGTGCGGTGGCCGTCGCGAACGCCCATCCGGCTGTTCTCGCGGCCGCCGGCGACGTGACCGCCGCGAATACCGAGGACGGCGTCGCGGCCTATCTGGAGCGACTTCTCGACACCGGAGTGTGCTAGAGCCAACCCTGCGAGCGCGCTGCGGCGACGGCTTCCATGCGGTTGCGGGTGCCGGTCTTGCCGATCGCGGCCGACAGGTAGTTGCGCACCGTGCTCTCCGACAGGAAGAGGCGGCCGGCGATGTCGGCGATGGTCGAGCCGTCGACGGCCGCCGCGAGCACTTCGCGTTCCCGGTCGGTCAGCGGATTCGGGCCGGCGGACAGCGCCGCCGCCGCGAGTGTCGGGTCCACGACCCGCTCGCCGGCGAGCACCCGACGGATCGCTGCGGCTAGATCCTCGACCGGCGCGTCCTTGACCAGAAATCCTCGCGCGCCCGACTCCATCGCCCGCCGCAGGTAGCCCGGTCGGCCGAACGTCGTGAGGATCAACACCCGACAATCGGGTACGGCATCGCGCAGCAACGTCGCCGCGTCCAGCCCGGACATGCCGGGCATTTCGATGTCGAGCAACGCCACGTCGGGTTTCGTATCGACCGCGGCCGGAGCAACGGCGTCACCGGTGCCGACCTCGGCGACGATCTCGATGTCCGGTTCGAGGCCGAGCAGGAGCGCGAGTGCGCCGCGCATCATCCCCTGGTCTTCGGCGAGCAGTACGCGAATCATGCGGGCGCCTCTCGGTCGTCGGGCGCCGCATCGGCGCTCGCGACGCTCACCACCGCCGCACGGGCGATGGTGCGGACGCCCGGCGCGGTTTCGGCGGTGCGGGTACCCGTGTCGATCGCGGCACCCGCCGGCATCGTGGCGACGACCCGGAAGCCACCGCCATCGACGTTGCCGACGCTGAACGTGCCGCCCGCCGCCGTGACTCGCTCGCGGAGACCGATGAGCCCACTGCCGGCGCGGCTGGCGCCGACCAGGCCACGGACGCCCCGGCCGTCGTCACGGAACTCGAGCACGGCGTCGACGTGGGTCACGGTCAGCGTCACATCGGCGGCCTTCGCGTGGCTGTGCCGGATCGCGTTTGTGGCCGCCTCACGGATCACCCAGCCGAATGTCTGCGAGGTGGCCGGCGGTAGCGGTGGACCGTCGTGGCGGACCCGCAGTGCGATGCGCGAGTCGGCGAGCGCGGCCCGAACCGTGTCGACTGTCGTCGTGAAGTCGGGCGCCCGGTAGCCGTCGACCGCCTCCCGGACCTCGGTCAGTGCCCGCCGGCCAATCTCCTCGATATCGGCTGCCGCCTGGCGAGCCAGCGCCGGATCGCGCTCGACTAAGCGCCGGACCACCTCCGCCTTCACCACGATGAGCGGGCCCACGTCGAACCCGTTCGTGACGACCACGATGTAGAGCCCGACGAATGTGGCGAGGCCCAGGGCGGGCCATAGCGGGTTACTTATCTTTCCCTGCGCGAGCGCGATCACCGGCGAGATGAGCGGCCACATCCAGGCGGCCGCCCACAGGCCGCCAATGATGCGCTCCTTCGCCTTCGGAGATACCGCCATGGCTCCCATCCTCACTCATCCGTCGATCGCTTGGACACATGCCTGAGTGCCTAGCGGGTCGCGGCCGACCGTCGGTAAGCGAACGCGGCCAGCACCGCGAACAGCAGCCCCCACACGCCGAGCACCAGCAGCCCGGTCCCCGTCGGAGCGTGTCCGGCGACGGCCCGCCAGCCGAGTTCCGCATACCGGTTGCTCGGCAACGTACGGGCGAGGTGTTGCAACCCGCTCGGGAACGCGACGGTCGGCACGAGCAGACCACCCAGCACCGACAGGGAGAAGAACAACACGAAGCTCGCGGTGGAGGCGACCTTGGGCGACAGTGCATAGCCGAGTGCGAGGCCGAGCAGCGCGAACGGCACCGTACCGAGCCACATCACGCCGAGGATCAGCAACCAGTGCGAGACCGGTAGGTGGATGTGATGTTCGATCGCGCCGGCTATACCGACCGAGACGATGGACGGAATCGCGATCAACGTACTCGTGAAGGCCTTGACCGCGACGACCGCGCGCGGCCGTAACGGCGTCACGCGCAACTGCCGCAGCCAGCCCTGCGTGCGTTCCACCGCGACGGAGCCGCCGAGCGACAGTACGCCGATGATCGCGCCGTAGCCTCCGATGCCGATCATGATGGTCGCCTCGACCGGAATCCCTTCGGCCTGCGAAGTGGGGTCGCCGAAGCCGGTGAACACCACATAGGAAGCGACCGGCATGAGCACCGTGAAGACGAGGATTCCTGGTTCGCGGAGCATGCGACGCAGCTCGAATTTTAAGTAGGCCCACATGTCAGTGCTCCGGTCGGGCGGCGGCGAGCAGGGGTTCCGGTTCGCGTGGCGTCGGCGTGTCCGCGGCCGTGAGTGCGAGGAACGCGGCCTCAAGACCTTCACTGCTGATTTCGAGGTCCGCGAACGCTCGGCCACTGCGTACGAGCGCGATGACCGTGGCGTCGGCGTCAGTCGACTCGATGCGGACGCGATCGCCCCGCACCTCCATCGAGCGTGCGCCGGGCAGGCGGGAAAGGCCGTCAGCGGTCTCGCCGGCCAGATCGAAGGTGACCGTACGGCCACTGGCCAGCGCGCGGATCTGCGCGGTCGGTCCGTCCGCGACGATCCGGCCGCCCGCGACAACCACGACCCGATCGGCGAAGTCATCCGCCTCTTCGAGGTAATGCGTGGCGAACAGCACCGTACGGCCGCGGTCGGCCAGGCGGTGCATTGCCGCCCAGAACGCCTGGCGCCCGGCAACATCCATCGCGGCCGTCGGCTCGTCCAGCACCAGCAGCTCCGGGTCGCCGGCGAGCGCGAACGCGAATCGGGCGCGCTTTGCCTCCCCGCCGGACAGCTTGTCGAGGCGAGCGCCGGAGCGATTGGTCAGGCCGGCGAGCGTCAGGATCTCGTCTAGGGTGGATCGCTTCGGGTAGAGCGCCCGGGCCAACTCGACGAACTCGCGTACGGTCGCGCTCGGCAGGAACATCGCGTCCTGGAGGACGGTGCCGACCCGGCCGGTTTCGATCGCGTGGGCCGGCGGCGCGCCGAACAGGCGAGCCGTCCCGCCGTCGGGCGGGACCAACCCGAGCATCATGTTGATGGTCGTGGTCTTCCCGGCACCGTTCGGCCCGAGCAGTGCGATGGTCTCGCCCGGCTCGATCGACAGGTTGAGGTCGCCAACGGCGACGAGATCGCCGAAGCGTTTGTGAATCGCGGTGAGACACACCGCGAGGGCATCGGATGGCATATATCCGACGGTAGGGAGCGCACACATCCGGCGGCAGATGCGGCACTACCGCTTCCGACGGGACGAATGTCCTACCGGTCCTCGCGACTCGCTAGGTCGACCGCTCAGAGATACTGACCGGTCCCGGTGACCGGGATCTGCTGCTCACCGTCGGGCGCGCCCGGGCGACCAGGACCCATCGGCAGCGCCGGGCGGCCACGCATCTGCTCGAGCTGTACGCGTGCGGCCATCTGCTGCGCGACCAACGCCGCCTGGATGCCGTGGAACAGACCTTCAAGCCAGCCGACGAGCTGAGCCTGTGCGATGCGCAGTTCGGCCTCGCTCGGCACATGGTCGGTCTCGAACGGCAGCGATAGGCGTTCGAGTTCCTCGACCAGTTCCGGTGCGAGCCCGTCCTCCAGCTCGACGATCGAGCGGCGGTGAATCTCGGTCAGCCGCTGCCGTCCAGCTTCGTCCAATGGCGACGAGCGGACCTCCTCGAGCAGCTGTTTGATCATGCTGCCGATGCGCATGACCTTGGCCGGCTGGGCCACGAGCTGCGACGGATCCTCGCTCGATTCGCCGGCGCCGTTCGAACCGACCGACATCGTGCCGATCGGTGCGCCGTCCGGGCCGACCACCACCACGGTGCGGCCGTCGCTGTCGGAGTCCGTATCTGGTTTCGTGTTGGGTTCCTCAGCCATTGATCCATCCTCTCGCATGCCGGCCGCGGTTCGTCGCCGGGTGGCCGGTTCGGCGCACCGCCGCGCGGTCCGCTTGTGCTCAGCGGTAGGGACGGAAGTCCGGTGGCCGCTTCTCCGCGAACGCGGCGGCGCCCTCGGCCGCCTCCGGCGTCTCGACGAACAACTCCAGCCCGTCGAAGGAGAGGCTGGAGATGCCGGCGATGTGATCGGTGTCGGCGTTGAACGAGTGCTTGAGGAAGCGCAGCGCGGTCGGCGAGTAGCTCGCGATCCGGCGACCCCAGGCGAGCGCGGTCGGCAGCAATTCGCCGGCCGGCACGACCGCGTTGACCAGTCCCCAGCGCTCCGCGGTCGTCGCGTCGATCTGGTCGAGCAGGAACCACATCTGGCGCGCCCGCTTCTCGCCGATCACCCGGGCCAGGTAGGCGCTGCCGTACCCGCCGTCGAACGAGCCGACACGCGGCCCGGCCTGCGCGAATCGCGCGCCCTCGGCGGCGATCGACAGATCGCAGATCACGTGCAGCACGTGACCGCCGCCGATAGCGATGCCATTGACCGCGGCGATCACCGGCTTGGGCACGTCCCGGATGATCCGGTGTAGCCGTTCGATCTCGAACGTGCCCCATTCGGTCGGGCCGTAACCGCCGGTGCTGGCGCGCTCCTTCACGTCGCCGCCGGCGCAGAACGCGCGCTCACCGGCGCCGGTGAGGACGACGGCCACGACGTCCGCGCTGGCCCACGCGGTTTTGAATGCGACGATCAATTCATCGACGGTACGGCCACGGAACGAGTTCAGCCGGTCCGGTCGATTGATCGTGATCACCGCGACTCCGCCGTCGGCGACCTCGTACACGACGTCGGTGAGCTCGTCGATGCGCATGTCCCGCCCTCTCGGCCGTCTTTGCCCGCAGCGGGTTGTCCGCGACGGCGATCTCACCCTATCCACGCCAGCGCCCGCCATCCGACCAGCCGGCCCGGTAACGTCGCGCACGTGGCCGTTGACCCGCGCGAGGTGTTGAGCCGGCCCTCGCCGCCGCCCGATTTCACCGTGGCGTACGGAGACGATCCCGAGCAGGTCGCCGACGTACGGATGCCGCCGCGCGGCGTCGACGTGCACCCGATGGTCGTCTACCTGCACGGCGGGTTCTGGATGTCGGAGTGGGACCGCGTGCACGCCGCGCCGCTCGCGACCGCGCTCGCTGCGCTCGGCTACCCGGTCGCGAGCCTCGAGTTC
>DATCXD010000521.1:0-6270 GCA_036566005.1 Micromonosporaceae bacterium
AGTCCCGGCCGAACCCGCCAGCGCCGTCGGTATCCCGGCCGAGCCAACCGGCGCTCGGGAGGTCGTGGCCGAGCCGGCCGGCACCCGGGGGATCGCGTGAAACTCACGGTCCTCGGTTGTGCGGGCAGCTTTCCCGGACCCGAGTCCGCCTGCTCCGCCTACCTGATCGAGGCGGACGGATTTCGCCTGATGATGGACTTCGGCACCGGTTCGTTGTCGGCGCTACAGCGGTATTCGGGTCTCAAGTCCGTGGATGCCGTGCTCCTCACTCACCTGCACTGCGATCACATGCTGGATGCGTGCTCCTATGTGGTGGTCCGGCGGTACGCCCCGGACGGTCCGTACGAGCGGCTGCCGCTGTTTGCCCCGGCCGGTGCGCGCGAGCGCATGATCGCCGCGTACGGCAGCGACGAGGGTCCGCTCGACGACGTGTACACGTTCGTCGCGCTGAAGCCCGGCACGTTTCCGATCGGACCGCTGTCGGTCACCGTCGACCGCGTCGAGCATCCCGTCGAGACGTACGGCGTCCGGATCGAGCACGGTGGCCGTAGCGTCGCGTACTCGGCCGACACAGCACCGTGCGACGCGTTGATCCGGCTCGCCGCGGGCGCCGACGCGTTCCTCTGCGAGGCCAGCTTTCTCGACTCCGAGGACAACCCGCCCGGCCTGCACATGACCGGCCGCGACGCCGGAGAGGCGGCGACGAAGGCCGGCGCACGCCATTTGCTCCTGACCCACCTCGTCACCGCCTGGGGCAGCGAGAGCGCGACGATCGACGCGGCCACCGGCGCCTACTCCGGGCCGGTCGAGGTGGTGCGGCCGGGCGCCACGTACGAGATCTAGCCTCGGCCGCCACGCCTGCCCGTCGAGCACCAAAACCCGCCCGTAACATGGCGGGCATGGCCCGACCCGATGGACGTAAACCTGACGAGCTGCGACCCGTCACCCTGACCCGAGCCTGGAGCATGCACGCGGAGGGCTCGGTGCTCGTCGATTTCGGCGACACCCGAGTGCTGTGCACGGCCAGTGTCACCGGCGGCGTGCCCCGGTGGCGAAAGGGTTCCGGGCTCGGCTGGGTCACCAGCGAATACGCGATGCTGCCGCGCGCCACGACCACGCGCAATGATCGCGAGAGCATCAAGGGCCGGGTGGGCGGCCGTACCCATGAAATTTCCCGGCTGATCGGCCGCAGCCTGCGCGCGTGCATCGACCTCGGCGCACTCGGCGAGAATTCGGTCGTGATCGACTGCGACGTGCTGCAGGCCGACGGCGGCACGCGCACCGCGGCGATCACCGGCGCCTACGTCGCGCTGACCGACGCGGTCACGTGGATGGCGGCCCGGGGGATGCTGAGCGGCAAACCGGAGAAGGTCATCCACCGGTCGGTGTCCGCGGTCAGCGTCGGCGTGATCGACGGCGAACCCCGACTCGACCTCTGCTATGCCGAGGACGGCACCGCCGACGTCGACATGAACATCGTCTGTACGGGGACCGGCGAGTTCGTCGAGGTGCAGGGCACTGGCGAGCACAACGTGTTTGGCCGCGACGAGTTGGACACGCTGCTCGATCTCGGCGTCTCCGGCTGTCGCCAGCTCGCGGAGTTGCAGGCGGCGGCGCTGGCTGCCCCGCTCCGCTGATCGGGCCGCGCCATGAAGATCCTTCTCGCCACGCGCAACGCGAAGAAGCAGCTTGAGCTGCAACGAATCCTCGACGCCGCGCCCGATGTCGCCGACGTCACGATCCTCAGCCTGTCCGACGTCGAGGCGTACGTCGAGGTGCCCGAGTCGGGCCTGACGTTCGAGGACAACGCGCTGCTGAAGGCACGTGAGGGCGCCGAGCACACCGATCTGCCGACGGTGGCCGACGACTCGGGCCTGGCGGTGGACGTGATGGGCGGCATGCCGGGAATCTTCAGCGCCCGGTGGTCGGGCAAGCACGGCGACGACGATGCGAACCTGGATCTCCTGCTCGCCCAGGTCGCCGACGTTCCGGACGACGCGCTGACGGCGTCGTTCGTGTGCTCAGCGGCATTGGCACTGCCGGACGGGCGGACGTTCACCGCGGCCGGCCGGATGCCCGGCCGACTCGTCCGGGCCCGGCGTGGCTCGGGTGGCTTCGGCTACGACCCGATCTTCGTTGCCGACGGGTTTACCAGGACGACCGCCGAGCTGTCGCCGGACGAGAAGGACGCCATCAGCCACCGCGGGCAGGCGTTCCGCGCGCTCGCCGCGATCATCGCCCGCGAACTGCCCTAAGCCGTGTCCGACCCGTGTCGTTCAATGTGGTGTCACGCATTGTTGCGGGCGGCGACCTGATCACTGGCCGCATTGAAGCGTTGGATCGTTGAGCCGACCAACACCACGACGATAGCGGCCATGAAGATCAGCGGCTCGGGCAGCAGCGGAGTGATCAATACCAGAACCGCAGCGACCGGGAACGCGACCGACCGCAGAGCCGCCTCACCGGGGCGGCGGTGCAGCAGCCACACGCAGGCTATGTAGATCGCCACCGGAATCGCCACGGTGAACGCGGACGCACGCGGCGAAAGGTCGGCGAGGCCGGTGATCGTGTCGACCTTGACGGTGATGCCGGCGCCGACGGCCGCCGCGGAGGCGAACACGAAGTAGTGGCCGTAGCCGAAGAAGAATCCGGACCATGAAGTTCGCAGTAACTCCTCGCGCGGCCGGTCGAAGTAGATCCACCACATGGCGAAGACGATCACCAACCCGGAGACGCTGAGCACGAGCAGGTCGCCGCGTTCGCCGCCGGTGTCGAACCCGGTCTGGATCGCGGTGGTCGCGGCCAGGATGGCCTCGCCCAGCACGATCAGCGTGAACAACCCGTACCGCTCGGCGATGTGCGTCGGGTGCCAGGTCGTGCCGGCCGCGCGCTCGCCATAGATCGGTACGGCCAACTCCGCGATCACCAACACGATGAAGCTCGCGGTCAGGTACCGATCGGACACGGTCGACCGCAGCACCCAGCCGATCTGGACGATGGTGATCCCGATCGCGAAGCGGAGCGCGGTGACCCGCCGGACCGGGTCGGACCACGAAACGCGCAGCCACTGGCCGACCATGGCCAGCCGCATCACGACGTAGCCGATGACGACGACCGTGAAGTTGTTGCGGTCGAACGCCCTCGGCACGCCGGCCGCGAGGATGAGCGCGCCGGTGATTTGGACGAGCGTCGTCACGCGGTACGGCACGTCATCGTTGTCGTACGCCGACGCGAACCAGGTGAAGTTGACCCACGCCCACCAGATCGCGAAGAACACCATCAGATAGCTGCCGATGCCGTGACCTATCTCGTTGGCCGACAACGCATGGTGGAGCCGGCCGGCCGCCTGCGACACGCCGACCACGAAGCACAGGTCGAAAAGTAGTTCGAGCGGCGTCGAGGCGCGGTGCGGTTCGCCGACGTCGCGAGCGACCATAGGCCGATACCAGCGGCGGGCAATCGCGTCAGGCACCCCGCCATTGTCGGCTGCCCCCAGCACTTGTACGGAACTTGGGCCATCTTGGGCCGTGGGATCGGCGATGTCCCGTACAAGTGCGCGCAGCCAACTCGGGTGCCCGATCAGGCGAGGGGACCGATCGCCGCCTCGCTCTCGGCCCGCAGGGCGAGTCCGCCGATGACGGCCCGGGCGTGTTCGATAACCGGCGCCATGAAGATGTCCGGCCCGGGCGTACCGGCGAACGGCGCGACCGCCGCGAGCGCCGCCCGGCCGGCGGCGGACGGCTGCAGCGGTGACCGCAGTTGGATGCCCCGGACGCCGGCGATCAATTCGACCGCGAGCAGGCTCGTCAGGTTGTCGAGAACGGTCCGCAGCTTGCGTGCGGCCGCCCAGCCCATCGAGACGTGGTCTTCCTGCATCCCCGACGTCGGGACGGAGTCGACGCTGGCCGGCGACGCGAGGCGGCGGTTCTCGGCGACGATCCCGGCGGCGGTGTATTGAGCGATCATGAGCCCCGAGTTCACGCCCGGGTCCGGTGTCAGGAACGCCGGCAGGTCGCGGGACCGGGCGACGTCGAGCAGGCGGTCGACGCGGCGTTCCGAGATCGAGCCGACCTCGGCGGCCGCGATGGCCAGGAAGTCGGCGGCGAAGCCGAGCGGCGCGCCGTGGAAGTTCCCGGTCGACACGACACGTCCGTCCGGCAGCACCACCGGGTTGTCGACGATGGAGGCGAGTTCGCGCGCGGCGACCTGGCGAACGAAGTCGAGCGTGTCGCGGGCGGCGCCGGCGACCTGCGGCGCGCACCGGATCGAGTAGGCATCCTGCACGGCGTGGCCGAAGTCATCGCGATGGCTGTCCATGATGGCGGAGCCCTGCAGCAGCCGGTGTATGTTCGCGGCCGACACCGCCTGTCCCGGCTGGGGCCGGATCGCGTGGATCTCGGGCGCGAACGGCCGGTCCGAGCCGAGCATCGCCTCGGTCGACAGGGCCGCCGTCACGTCGGCCATGGCAAACAGATGCGCGGCATCGGTGATCGCCAGGAACAGCATGGCGAGCATGCCGTCCGTGCCGTTGATGAGCGCGAGACCCTCCTTGGCGGCCAGATCGATCGGTTCGATCCCGGCGTGCGCCAACGCATCCGCGGCGGGGACCCGGAGGCCGTCCTTGCCAAGCACCCATCCCTCGCCCAGAAGGGCCAGTGCGCAGTGGGCCAGCGGTGCGAGGTCGCCGGACGCACCGAGCGATCCGTGCTCGGGAACCCATGGCGTGATGTCGTGGTTGAGCAGGTCGACGAGGGCGTGCGCGACGAGCGGCCGGACGCCGGAGTGGCCGAGCGCAAGCGAGCGCACGCGCAGCAGCATCATCGCGCGGACAACCTCGCGCGGCATGGGTGCGCCGACACCGGCCGCATGCGAACGGATCAACGCGTGCTGCAACTCGGCCCGGCGCTCCGGCGCGATGAACGTGCTGGCCAGGGCACCGAAACCGGTCGACACGCCGTACACCGGGCGACCCTGACGCTCGATGTCGTCGATGATCTCGCGGCTCGTTCGCATGGCCGCGTCCGCCGCCGGCGATATCTCGATCCGGTCGGCGCCGCGCGCGACGGCGAGAACGTCGGCGTGGGTGACGCCGGTCGGAGTGACGATGACGGTCATGTTGCTTCTCCGTTGCTGGGGGCTCTGTTGCTGACGGCTCTGTGGCTGGTGGCTCTGTTGCTGGGGGTGCCGTTGACGAGAACGGTGCGAATGAGGGGAACGCCGGGCCGATAAGCCAGGTGCAGGAAGCTGGGGGCGTCGAGGATGGCGAGGTCGGCCCGCGCGCCGACGCCGAGATGGCCGACGTCCGTGCGGCGCAAGGCTTTAGCGCCGCCGGCGGTCGCCGACCACAGCGCCTCGGCCGGGGTCATCCGCATCTCCCGGACGGCGAGCGCGATGCAGAACGGCATCGAGGACGTGTACGACGATCCGGGGTTGCAGTCGGTGGCGAGCGCGACCGTCGCACCCGCGTCAAGCAGGGCACGTGCGTGCGGGTAGCGCGACCGGGTGGAGAACTCGGCGCCCGGGAGCAACGTCGCGACCGTTCCGGGTGCACTGCCGCTCACCGATGACGCGAGCGCGTCTCTGCCAACCGATGACGCTAGCGCGTCGATGTCCGCCGGCGCCAGGTGCGTGCAATGGTCGGCGCTGGCCGCTCCGAGGTCGACCGCCAACCGTACGCCGCCGCCCGGCGTGAGCTGGTTGGCGTGGATCCGGGCGCCGAGTCCGGCCCGGATGCCGGCCGTGAGAACGGCGCGGGAGCGGTCCTCGTCGAACGCGCCCCGCTCGCAGAACACGTCGATCCAGCGTGCGTAGGGGGCCGCGGCGTCCAGCATCGGTCCGCAGACGAGCGCCGTGTAGTCGTCGGGATCGGCGTCGGCCGGGATCACGTGCGCGCCGAGGTACGTCGTCTCGTCGGTGAACTCGCCGGCAATGCGCAGTGATCGGCGCTCGTGGGCGACGGTCAACCCGTACCCACTTTTGATCTCGATCGTGGTCGTGCCCTGCCGCAGCATCTCGCGGTGCAGCCGGGCGACGGTGGCCCGCAGTGCGTCGTCGGACGCGGCTCGCGTGGCGGCGACCGTCGTGCGAATGCCGCCGCCCGTGTAGGGCGATCCGGCCATCCGGGCCGCGAACTCGGCTGCCCGGTCGCCGGCGAAGACGAGGTGCGCGTGGCTGTCCACGAAGCCGGGGATGACGGCGGCGCCGTGGGCGTCGATCTGCTCGTCGGCCGCCGGGGCGTGCCTCGCCGGCCCCACCCAGGCGACGCGCCCG
>DATCXD010000540.1:0-13798 GCA_036566005.1 Micromonosporaceae bacterium
CCCAGGCCGATCGGGCCGAGCGCCAGGGCCGCGGTGTGCCAACGCTTCAGGTCAAAATCGGCACCCAGCCGGGCCTTGGCCTCGTCGCGTGCCGCCAGCCACGCGCGCTCGCCCAACTTGTACGCGGTGGCCTGGGCCGGCCATCCCGCATAGCGGACCATCTCGGGATGTACGCGATGCGGTGCGAGCCGGCCGCGCTCGGTGAGCATCCGCTCCCCGATGTCGAATGTCCACCGTTCGCCGTAGCGATCCGCCTCCCGCGCCGGGATCGGCAGGTCAAGGTGCAGGCCGATGTCGACGATCACTCGCGTGGCGCGCAGCGCCGAACCGTGCAGCATGCCAAGGCGGGTACCCGGTTCGGCGAACCAGCCGAGCTCATCGGCTAACCGCTCGGCGTAGAGCGCCCAACCTTCGCCGTGCCCGCTGACGCCGGAGATCCGGCTGTAGCGTGACAGGCGATCACCGGCCACGCGGGCGGCGCCGAGCTGAAGGTGGTGACCCGGTACGCCCTCGTGGAAGACGGTGGTCAGCTCCTTCCATACGCCGAAGCGCTGGCGGCCACCCAACGGCCACCACGTGCGACCGGGTCGCGACAGATCCTCGCTCGGCGGCGTGTAGTAGGCCGCGCCCGAGCTGGACGCGGTAGCCAGCACGGCATTGACCGTACGCAGTGCCGGGTGCAGGTCGAAGTGCACGCCGTCGAGCCGGCGGATCGCCTCGTCATGCTGCTGCTGCAACCATTCCCGATACGCCTCCGGCGAGTCCACACTCGACGCCTCGTCGAGCAGCGCGACGATTTCGTCGTGATCGGCGCCCGGCTTGATCGCGTGCTGCTCGACGTCGATCTCGGCCTCGAGCCGGTACAGCTCGTCCCAGCCCCATTCGTAGGCCTCGACCGGGTCGACCGTGTCACCGAGCGCTAGCCGGCTCGCGACCCGGTAACGGTCGGCCCCGACGCCGTCCGCCTCGGGCGCCGCCGGCGCGTACTTGCCGGACAGATACCGCGCGGTGTCCAGGAAAGCCGCGTGGGCGGCGTCCGCGCCAGCGCGCAGCTGTGCGGCGAGCGGTCCGTCGCCGTACCCGGCGATGATGGTGTCGAATGTTGGCACGGCAGCGCCATCGCCGGCGTACCGGCGGGCCTGCGCCGCGGCCTCCACGGCCTGGCGCCGTGCCGCGTAGAGCCCACGCTGCCGGCCCAGCTCCAACGTTTCGCGCCAGCCGCCGAGCATCGCTGGCATGCTCGCGAGCCGCTGGGCGACCGCCGCCCACTGGTCGTCATCGTTGCGCGGCATCAGATCGACGCTGTCTCGCAGCGTATTGAGCAGGCCGAACGGTGCCCGCAGGTTACGCAGCGGCTCGTCCAGCGCGTTCGCGTCGTGTTCGACCTGGAGCCGCTCGCGCAGGTGCATGGCGGCGAGTCGGTCGTCGTCGCCGGCCGGAGTGAGCGCGTCGAGTTGGCGCAGCGTGCCGTCCACCAGGTCGGCGCGCGCGGCGACACCGTCCGGACCGAAGTCGGTGGCGACACCGTTGGTCGGGCCCGCGATCCCTCGCATGGTGGCGAAGATCGGGTCGAGTTGCGCGGACCGGGTCACGAAGTCGTCGCAGAGATCGAAGACGGGGGTAGTCATCCGGCAACCATAGGACGACTCGACCCGAGGCGCGGCGGCGGTGTGAGCCGTCCCACGTTGAGGCGCGCGGGTCCAAGCCGCCGCGCCGTACGCCCGACGAACTATGTTGACCGACGGGCGTCCATGAAAGGGTCTTTCGTGCGGTACGACTTTGTGATCATCGGTGGCGGATCGGCCGGCAGCGTCCTTGCTAATCGGCTGTCCGCCGACCCGGCCAACAAGGTGCTGGTGCTGGAGGCGGGCCGGCCGGACTACCCGTGGGATGTGCTCATCCACATGCCGGCAGCACTGACCTTCCCGATCGGGAACCGGTTCTACGACTGGAAGTACACGTCCGAGCCCGAGCCGCACCTGCACGGCCGGCGGATCTACCACGCGCGCGGCAAGGTACTGGGCGGATCGAGCAGCATCAACGGAATGATTTTCCAGCGAGGTAATCCGATGGACTACCAGCGCTGGGCCGCCGAACCCGGTATGGGCCGGTGGGACTACGGCCACTGCCTGCCGTACTTCAAGCGGATGGAGAACGCTCTGGCGGCCGGGCAGCTCGACCCGTACCGCGGGCACGACGGCCCGCTGGTGTTGGAGCGCGGGCCGGCGACGGGCCCGCTGTTCGCGGCGTTCTTCGCGGCGGTACAGCAGGCGGGCTATCCATTGACCGACGACGTCAACGGGTATCGCCAGGAGGGCTTCGCGGCCTTCGACCGCAACATCCACCGCGGTCGACGGCTGTCCGCGGCCCGCGCCTACCTGCGCCCCGTCCGCAACCGGCGCAATCTCACCGTCCTGACCCGGACGATGGTGACCCGGATCCGGTTCTCCCGCGGCCGTGCGATGGGTGTGGACTACTCGCACCGGGGTGGGCCGGTGCGAGCGGTCGACGCCGGCGAGGTCGTGCTGTGCGGCGGCGCGATCAACTCGCCGCAGCTTCTGCAGCTGTCCGGGATAGGCGACGCCGACGACCTGCGGTCGGTGGGCGTCGAGCCGGTTGGCCACCGGCCCGGAGTCGGCGAGAACCTGCAGGACCACCTGGAGGTGTACGTCCAGTACGCGGCTCGCCAGCCAGTCTCGATGCAGCCGTACCTATCGAAGCTGCGTTGGCCGGAGGTCGGCGCCCGCTGGCTGTTCGGTCGCACCGGACCCGGTGCCACCAATCACTTCGAAGCGGGTGGGTTCGTCCGGTCCAACGAGGACGTCGCGTACCCGAATCTGATGTTTCATTTTCTTCCGATCGCGGTCCGCTACGACGGATCCGCCCCGGCCGGCGGGCACGGGTATCAGGTGCACGTCGGTCCGATGTACTCGGACGCGCGCGGATCGGTGAAGATCGTCAGCACCGATCCGCGCGCGCATCCAGCGTTGCGATTCAACTACCTGTCCACCGCGGGGGATCGCCGCGAGTGGGTGGAGTCGATCCGAGTGGCGCGCGACATCCTCAACCAGCCGGCGATGACGCCGTTCAACGCGGGCGAGTTGTCGCCGGGGCCGACGGTGGCCACCGACGACGAGATCCTTGACTGGGTCGCCCGCGAGGCGGAGACCGCGCTGCACCCGTCCTGCACCGCGCGGATGGGAACCGACGAGCGATCCGTGGTCGACCCAGGCAGCATGGCGGTGCACGGCATCCAGGGACTGCGGGTGGTCGACGCGTCGGTGCTGCCCTACATCACCAATGGGAACATCTACGCGCCGGTGATGATGGTGGCCGAGAAGTCGGCCGATCTGATTCTCGGCAACACGCCTCTGCCGAGCGAAGCCGTTGACTACTACCGCCACACACCGTCGCCCCGCCCCGACCGTACAGCTGGGTAAATAGTTCTTGTCATGCCCCCGCTCGGACCGCTGGGACAACCTCCCGCGCGAGGCGTTCGATTTGCTCGTTTCGGTCCGGGCCGACGGGTTGGAAGTTGAATGCGGTGAAGCCTAGCTTGACGAAACCGATGAGCTGGTCGGTCACCGCGTCTGGGGTTCCGGACACCGTCGAGGGTTCGTGCGGGGCCCGTTCGTCGATCCGGATACCCAGGTTGTACGTGCAGGTGATGGCCTCCGGCGGGCGGCCAACCGCGCGAGCGCCGGCGTGAATGCGCGCGCGCATGGCTGGGATCCGCTCCGGCGGAGCCATGCCGAGCGAGGGAATCCAACCGTCGGCGAGCCGGCCGGTCAATGCCAGCGCACGGTCTCCGAAGGTGCCCAGCCAGATCGGGATGCGGTGGACAGGCTTGGGTTCCAGGTCGGCGGCGGCGGTCTCGAATAGCCGGCCGGAAAATGTGAACCGAGGCTGCGACCAGAGACCACGGGTGATCTGGATCGCTTCGCCGAGGCCGTCGACCTTGTCGCGGGGCGTGGGCACCTTGAGCCCGAACGCTCGGAACTCCTCGTCGGAGTAGCCGCCGCCGAGCCCGAGGATCAGCCGGCCGCCCGAGAGCCGGTCAAGCGTCTCCGCCATCTTGGCGACCATGGCCGGTGGCCGGTAAGGCACTCCGAGCACCCGGCTAGCGACGCGGATCCGCGAGGTGTTGGCGGCTACCCAGGACAGCATCGTCCAGGTCTCGTTGGTGGGGGAGGATCCGGCGGGATGATCCGACGTCGATACGAAGTCGAAGCCGAGTGCCTCGGCCCGGCGGGCTTCGCCGACCGGGTCGCGACCTGACTCCGCGGATGCGGGCAGGTCTAGTCCGAACAGTAGATCAGACATGATTCAGGGCCCTTCTACGGGTTTTGCCCGGCACCGCGTCGGGCTCGGGGATCGCAAGTTTGGGAATGAAGAAGTGGGCGAGCGGACCGATGCTCAGCGCGTACAGAACGGTTCCCACGCCGACGCTGCCGCCGAGCAACCAGCCGGCCGCGAGCACCGAAACCTCGATCGCCGTGCGGACGACGCGGATCGAATGCCCGCGTGCGGCCAGGCCCGTCATCAGACCGTCGCGCGGCCCGGGCCCGAGACCGGCGCCGATGTAGAGGCCGGTGGCGATCCCATTGGCGACGATGCCGGCGGCTAGGAAGGCGAATCGCAGAACCAGAGCGTGGGGGTGCGGAAGGATCGACAGCCCGGCGTCCGCGGCCAGTCCGACGACCACGACGTTGCTGACGGTACCCACGCCGGGTCGCTGCTTGAGTGGAAGCCACAGCAACAGCACGATGGCACCGACCGCGATCACGACCCAGCCGAAGCGCAGCCCGGTGTGTTGGGACAGGCCCTGGTGCAGCACGTCCCATGGGTCCAGTCCGAGCTCCGCTCTGACCATCAGGGCCACACTCCCGCCGAACAGGACCAGCCCCAGATAGAGGCTGGCCAGTCGCCGGACGAGCATGTTTGTTGACATGTCAACACACTATCTCGATCTTTGTTGACATGTCAACTCTCTGATAAGGTGTCGATGTGACGACGCCAAGATGGCTCGACGATGCCCAGATGCGGGCCTGGCTTGGGTACCGCCGGATGCGGCTACTGCTGGATCTGCAGATAGCCCGCGACCTGGCCGAGGACTCGGGCCTGTCTGAGGCGGACTATGACGTCCTGTCCAACCTGTCGGCGACCGACGAGCAGCGGATGCGCCTCACTGAACTGTCCGCGCACATGCTGTGGTCCAAGAGCCGGTTGTCCCACCACGTCACCCGGATGCAGCAGCGCGGACTGGTCGACCGCGAGGAAAGCCCGTCGGACGATCGGGGCGCCGTACTCGTCCTGACCAAGGCCGGCCGCCAGGCCATCCGGGCGGCCGCGCCGCTGCACGTGGAGTCGGTGCGCCGGCACTTCATCGACCTGTTGTCAGACGACCAGATCAAGGTGCTCGGCGACCTTGCCGAGACGATCGTCAACCATCACCGCGACATCGCCGAGCACGCCCCAACCAGGGCCGGTGCCCGTTCGCCGACCAGCTGACAAACCAAGCCTCGGCGTTTGCTGCGACCGACGATGTCTCAAGGCGACAGGCGTTGCCATCTTGCTGCGAGGACTGGCGGCACGTGCGGCGAAGTGTTCAGGAGTCGAAGCGACCGTCGTAGTCGGCCTGCTCGCGTTTGAACTGCTCGTACTCGGCGAGCATCTTGCGGTGATAGGTGCTCAGCCAGCTCATGTAGTCGCGCATGTTCCTGACCCGGCGGCGCGGGCCTTCGTCGTCGACGCCGAGGTGTCCGAGGATGCTCTCGGCGAACGCGGCTCGTTTGTCCAGGTAACCGCGTTCACCGGCAAGGAACGCACCCCACACGTCGTCTTCGACGCGGAAGAAGTGGCCGCGCCGGCCGGACTGGGTCACCCGTTTGATGAAGCCGACTTCGGCGAGCCGGCGGGTGGCGGTGGAGATGACCGCGGCGCTCAGGCCGAGGTCGGTCATCAGATCGGCACTCGACATGGCCGGGGCGTTGCTCAGCATCAGGCAACCGACGATGCGGCCTTCGGAGCGAGGCATGCCGAGTTGTTCCCAGAGCGTGCCCATGTCGTCGACGATCTCGCGACGAGTCTCGTCCCGCATATGCCGAGGTCGGCTCACTGGCTTGGGCGCCTGCGTTGACACGATCGAGCTTCACCTCCCGTGCTCGTGCGGGCGCCATGCCCCCTGCTGTCGTTTCTGGACGTTAACCGGCACCGTCGAGTATCTCGGAAGCGCCGCGATAAATGGAAACCCACTCGTTACATTCGGAATCTTCCGAATCTTAGCAAGTTCTGGCAGAGTGACAACACCGCCCACCCATGATGACAGCGCTTTGGCCAGAACGGGTGGGGCCACAACGTCAGCACCCACTCCGGCCGGCGAGCCCTCGCCGGTCAGCTCATCGTGGTGAAGGAGAACCGGATGAGACACCCGCAGAGAACCGTTCGTGTGGCGGTTAGCGTTATCGCACTTGCCTGCGTGGCCAGCATGGCCGCAGCGTGCTCGGGAAGCTCGTCGAGCAACGGCGGAAGTTCGGAAGGCACCCTGGTGGTGGCCGACGGTAACAGCGAGCTCGACACGCTGTTGCCGGGCAACACCGCTCTGTCGTTCTCTGAGTTGGGGATCATCTTCGCGCCGATCGTGTCGTTCAACGACGACGGCAGCCTGCGGTACGTGCAGGCGAGTTCGATCACCGGCAGCAACAACAGCACGGAGTGGACGATCAAGTTCCGCCCGGACTGGACGTTCCAGAACGGCGAGCCGGTGACCGCGCAGAGCTATGCCGACGGCTGGAATCTGACGGCGTACGGCCCGAATGCGTACGTCAACAGTGGCGAGCTCGCCAATATCGTCGGGTACGACGCGGTGCATCCGGCCACCGGCCAGCCGACGGCGAAGACGCTGTCCGGCGTGAAGGTGGTCGATCAGTACACGCTGCAGGTTTCGCTGACCAAGCCGGACAGCCAGTTCCCGCTCGAGCTGAGCCAAGGTCAGACGGGGTTCTATCCGATGCCGCAGGCGGGCTTGAAGGATCTCGCGTCCTTCAAGACGAACCCGATCGGTGACGGTCCGTACGAGATGAACGGCCCGGCCAAACTCAACCAGCAGGTCAAGCTGAAGCGCTACGCGGGCTATAAGGGTCCGAACAAGGGCCACATCGAGAACATTGTGTTCCGGATGTACACGAGCCCGGACACCGCCTATACCGACACGATTGCCGGCAATGTCGACATCGACCTCGCTCCGCAGGACAAGTTCCCCCAGATCGCCAGCGACTTCGGGAGCCGGGTGGCGAAGTCGAGCGGAGCGTCGATCGAGTTCCTCGCTTTCCCACTTTTCGACAAGCGATACCAGAACCCGCAGCTGCGCAAGGCCATCTCGCTCGCCATCGATCGTCCGGCGATCAACAAGGCAATCTTCGGTGGGTTGTACACGCCGGCCGATTCGCTGTTCGCGACAAGCATGGTCGGCGGTTCGACGCATGCCTGCCAGTACTGCACCTTCGACCCGACGAAAGCGAAGCAGCTGCTGCAGCAGGCCGGCGGCTGGTCCGGGCCGATGACGATCACGTACCCCGGCGGAGCCGGCTACGACCAGGCCTTCCAAGCCGTCGCGAACCAGATTCGGCAGAACCTCGGAATCCAGGTGACGGCGAAGCCGACCGTTGGCTTCTCGGACTTCTTCACCGATCTGGAGAAGAAGTCGATCACCGGCGGGCCGTGGCGCGGCAAGTGGGGCTCGGCCTACCCGAGTCCGACCGATACGCTGCACCAGCTGTTCACCCCGACCGGGGCGTACAACTATTCGATCGGTGGCTACACCAACACGACGGTGACCGACCTGATCGCGAAGGGTGACGCCGCCACCACCACCGCGCAGTCGGTGACGTACTACCAGGACGCCGAGCGCGCGATTGAGGCCGACTTCCCGGTGGTGCCGACCTTCTACGAAGCGTTCCCGTTCGTGTACTCGAACCGGGTTGCGAACGTGCACGCCCGCCCGTTCCAGATCGACACCGACTACGAGGCAGTGACCCTGAAGTGAGCCATGCCAGCACAGCATTGTCGCTGAACCGCATCCTCGACCTCGTCGACGCGGTTCCGCAGATCGACCGGTTCCCTACCGTCGACGAGCTCGTCGCCAGTTTTGACGAGCTCGCGGCGGGGGAACCGGCCCTCGTACGGCGTCGGCGCGTCGGGGCGTCCCGCCTCGGCGAGCCGATCCATGCGCTGACGATCGGGAGCGGCCGGGACCACGCCGTGGTGTTCGGTGGGATCCATCCCAACGAGCCGATCGGCGGCCCGACCGCGCTTCACCTGGCTCGTACGCTGGTCGCGGACGCGCAGCTCCGCGAGGAGCTCGACTACACCTGGCACATCATCGGTTGCGCCGATCCGGACGGGATGCGACTGAACGAGGACTGGTTCTCCGGCACGCTGGACCGCTCGGAGTACGGTCGTCGCTTCTTCCGCCCAGCCTCAGACGAACAGGTCGAATGGACGTTTCCGCTGGAGTACAAGGAGTTGTACTTCGACCGGGTCATCCCTGAGACCCTCGCGCTGATGCGGCTGATCGACGATGTCCGGCCGACCTTCATGTGCTCGCTGCACAACGGCGAACTCGGCGGTGTGTACTACTACCTCAGCGCCGAAGCGCCGGAGCTGTATCCGTTCCTGCACGCCATCCCCGCGCACGTCGGAATCCCGCTCGACTCGGGCGAGCCGGAGATCCCGTACGCGCCGTTATACGCAACGGCCATCTTCGGCGAAACCGGCGTCGAGCAGCACTACGAGTTCGTAGCGGCGCTGGGCATGGATCCGACCGAGGGTCTCGACAGTGGCACCTCGGGCCCCGCGTACGCGCGCAAGTACAATACGCTGTCCCTGATCAGTGAGCTGCCGTACTGGGCGCACCCTGACGCTGGCGACGAAACTCCGACCGACACGCCCTACCCGGAGGTGCTGCGACAACGCGCCGAGGGACTTGGTGATCTCGGTGCCACGATCAGTTCCGTGCTCGCCGAGCTCGCCCCCGACCTCATCCTGGAATCACCGTTCCTGCGGGCGATGCGCCAATTCGCACCGCACTTTAGTCAGAACGCCGAGCGGGAGGCCCACCGGGCCGTATTGCCGGACAACGACCGTGTGGCAACCGTCGCGGAGGTGTACACGGGCGCCGACACCGTGCACGGGTTCCGGATGCGTTACGGCGGGATGACACTGCGCCTGATGGAGGCCGAGATTAACGCCGGCAACGGCACTCCGCGCATCCGCGAGCAGTACCGGCGGATGACGGCGATCTACGAACAGTGGTCGGTGGAGGCGCTGAAGGTCACACCGGCGGAGACGCTGCCGATCAAGTCGCTGGTCGGCGTGCAGTTCGGCGCGATTCTGGCGGCGTCGGCCTACGCCATCGGCCGTCACGGTCCCGGGCGGTAGCGCATGGGCCGGTATCTTCTCGGACGGATCGGCCAGCTGGCGCTGGTGTTCATCGGCGTCACGCTGCTGATCTACCTCGCCGTCTTCGTCCTGCCGGGCGATCCGATCCGTAACCTCGCCGGTCACCAGCAGCTCCCGCCGGACACGATCGCCGCGATTCGGCAGCACTACCACCTCGACGAGTCGTTCTGGCAGCAGTACGGGCGATACATCCTGGGCGTGCTGCACGGTGACTTCGGCACCGACTTCTACGGCGAGAGTGTGTGGGACCTGATGAAGGCCGGCTGGCCCGTGACGCTAAGGCTCGCGTCGATGGCGTGGGTGTTCGAGATCGTGCTCGGAGTCGGTTTCGGAGTGGTGTCCGCGTTGCGGCGCGGCAAACTCAGCGACCACACCCTGTTGTTGCTGTCGGTGTCCGTCATCTCCATCCCGGCGTTCGTTGCCGCATTCGCCGTCCAACTGCTGCTGGGCGTGAAGGCCGGCATCTTCCCGATCGCCGGCAACGAGGACGGCTGGCCGATGAGCTACATCCTGCCGGCATTGGTCCTCGCGGCATTCGGCGCCGCCTCGGTCAGCCGGTTGACTCGGTCGACGATGATCCGCAGCCTTCAAGCTGACTACATCCGTACGGCTGTTGCCAAGGGCCTGCCCCGGCGACGGATCGTGGTGCGCCACGCGTTGCGGAACTCGCTCATCCCCGTCCTGACCTTCGTCGCGATCGACCTCGGCTACCTTCTCGGCGGAACCGTCGTGGTCGAGGGCGTGTTCAATCTTCCCGGCGTCGGTCAGCTGCTGTTCACGTCCATCCGCCAGCAGCAGGGCTCGGTCGTCGTCGGCGTCGCCACCGCATTGGTGATGATCTTCCTCTTGCTGAACCTGATCGTCGACGTCCTGTACGGTCTGCTCGACCCGAGGATCCGCGTTGTCTAACGTCACTGTCCCGGCTGACGAGTCCGGCCAGGCGTGGGACATCGAGGCCCAGGCGTCGCTGTCGCACACCGCCCTGGCGCGACTGCTGCGACGCCCGAGCTTCCTGGTCGCCGCCTTCATCGTGGTCTTGATGATCGTGATCGCCGCAGTACCACAGGCGTTCGCGGGCTGGTTCGGCCACGGCGACCCGCGCGCCTGCGATCTGGTCAACAGCGCCATCGGTCCGAGTTCCGGCCACCCGTTCGGGTTCGACAAACAGGGCTGCGACGTGTACGCCAACGTCATATACGGCACCCGCGACTCGATCAGCATCGGCTTGCTGGCCAGCATGTTCGGGCTCGTCATGGCGGTGGTTCTCGGCTCCGTGTCGGGCTACTACCTCGGCGTCGTGGACGCGATCGTGAGCCGGCTGTCGGACGTATTCTTCGGCTTCCCGTTCCTGCTGGGCGCGTTGGTGTTGCTCACCGCGTTCCGCGCGCACAACGTCTGGACGGTGTCGCTGGCAATCGCGCTGTTCACGTGGCCGACCCTAACGCGGCTGATGCGGGCGTCGATGTTGACGGCCAAGGAACACGACTACGTGCTGGCGGCACGCAGCCTCGGGGCCAGCGACTGGCGACTGATCCGCCGGCACCTGCTGCCCAACGCGATCGCGCCGGTGATCGTGATCAGTGCGTTGGGGGTCGGCGCGGTGATCGCGGCCGAGGCGACGCTGACGTTCCTGGGCGTCGGCCTGCAACAACCGGCGATCTCCTGGGGTCTGCAGTTGTCCGACGCGCAGAGCGACTTCCAGGTGTACCCCCACCTGCTGATCTTCCCCGCGCTGTTCCTGAGCTTGACGGTGTTGGCTTTCATCGTGCTCGGTGACGCGCTCGAGGACGTGCTCGATCCGAGGCGCAATGACGATTGACCAGACGCCGTTGCTGGCGGTCCGCGATCTTCGGGTGGACTTCACGGTGCGCCGTTGCGTGCTCAACGCGGTGCGTGGTGTGTCGTTCACGCTCACCCGTGGCGAGACCCTGGCCGTGCTCGGCGAGTCCGGCTCGGGAAAGAGTGTCACTGCGCAGGCCGTGATGGGTTTGCTCGATCCGCGCCGCGCGGCCGTGAGCGGCGCGGTCGAGTTCGCGGGCATCGACCTGCTCCGTACCCACCGGGCCGAGCGTCGTCGATACCAGGGCCGGCGTATCGCCATGATCTTCCAGGACGCGCTGGCCGCGTTGAACCCGGTCGTCAGCGTCGGTTCGCAGATCGCCGAGGTGCTGCGCGTCCACGACGGTGCCTCGAAGTCAGCGGCGCGGACGCGCGCCATCGAGCTGATGGATCGCGTACGGATCTCCGCGGCGGCAAGCCGGTACGACAGCTACCCGCACCAGCTCTCCGGCGGGATGCGACAACGGATCATGATTGCGATGGCGCTCGCTCTGCAGCCGGACATCCTGATCGCCGACGAGCCGACCACCGCGCTCGACGTCACCGTCCAGGCGCAGATCATGCAGCTGCTGATGCAGCTACGTGACGACACCGGGATGGCGCTGCTGTTCATCACGCATGACCTGGCGGTGAGCGCCGAGGTGGCGGACCGGATCGCGGTGATGTATTCGGGACGCATCGTCGAAAGTGGCAGCGCGGCCGAGGTGTACGCCAATCCACGCCATCCCTACACGGCCGGACTGCTCAACTCGGTGCCACGCGTCGCCGCCCGCGGGCGGCGCCTGACGCCGATCGCCGGCAGCCCGCCCTCGCTGACGGCGCTGCCGTCCGGATGTACGTTCCATCCGCGCTGTCCGATAGCCCGCGACATCTGCCGTACGGACGATCCGCCGGTGCTCACCACGTCTCCCGGTCACACGAGCGCGTGCCACTTCGCCGAGGAGGTACATCGTGAGCCGGTCGGCTGACCCCGTGCTCGAGGTACGGGATCTCGTGCGTCACTTCCCGGTGCGCGGCAAGGGCGTGTTGCGTCGCACCCTCGGTCACGTGAAGGCCGTCGACGGCGTGAGCCTGACTATCCGTACCGGCGAGACGCTCGGACTCGTCGGCGAATCCGGCTGCGGCAAATCGACCCTGGCTCGGTTGATCCTGGCGCTCGACCGACCCGATGCGGGCACCGTGTCGATCGCCGGCGCCGACGTCTTCGGGCTCGGTCGGCGCGAACTGCGCGAGTTCCGGCGGCACATGCAGATCGTGCTGCAGGACCCGTACAGCTCGCTCAATCCCCGGATGACGGTCGGCGAGATCATCGGCGAACCGTTCGACATCCATCCGAGCGTGGCGCCGCGCGCCGACCGGCTCGGCCGCGTGCGCGAGCTGATGGACCGGGTCGGCCTCAACCCCGACCACTTCGGTCGGCATCCGTACCAGTTCTCCGGCGGGCAGCGCCAGCGCATCGGCATCGCTCGTGCCCTGGCGCTGAGTCCGGATCTGCTCGTCCTTGACGAGCCCGTGTCGGCACTGGACGTGTCGGTGCAGGCCCAAGTGATCAACCTGCTGAAGGAGATCCAGGAGGATCTCGGTCTGGCCTACCTGTTCATCGCGCACGACCTGTCGGTCGTCCGGCACGTGTCCGATCGGGTGGCCGTGATGTACCTCGGCCGGCTCGTCGAACAAGGCAGTGCCGAGCAGGTGCATGGCGCGCCGACCCACCCGTACGCCCAGGCGCTGTTGTCGGCGGTGTCCGAACCTGACCCGACCGCGCCCGCATTCCGCCAGCGCATCGTGCTGGAGGGCGAGGTTCCCAGCCCCCTCGACCCGCCGTCGGGCTGCGCGTTCCGGACGCGGTGCTGGAAGGCACAGGACATCTGCGCGCAGGAGGCGCCGGCGCTGATCGAACGGCCCGGCTCCGACCATCCCAGCGCCTGCCACTTCGCCGACGCCACGCTGCCGGAGATCGCCGCCTGATCGCCGGCTGATTCTCGGCGCTCAGTGGTGCGTGGTGGTGCGCTCGGTCCCGTTGTCGAGTTGGCTAACCCGGGTGCGCCTCAAGCCGGCCATCCGCCGTGAACGGGCTCGCCGCCGACCGCGGTACAGACGACCGGAATCTGCGCCAGCTCCTCCGCCGGGACCGCCCAGGGATCAGCATCGAGGACGACCAGATCGGCGTATTTGTCGGGGCTGATGCTGCCGATCCGGTCGTCCATCCGGCACGCCCGAGCGGAGCCCATTGTGTAGGCGTGCACCGCCTCGGACACCGACAGCGCTTCGCCACCACCGATGAGGGCACCGCTCACCGACCGCCGCGTCACCATGAACTGAACGCCGCGCAGCGGTGCGCCGTCGGCCACCGGACGGTCCGAACTGCCCGCGATCGCGATGCCATGATCGAGATAGCTGCGTCCCCGATACATCCAGTTCGCCCGTTCCGGTCCCATGATCGCCGCATAGTCGTCGCCGAACTCGTACAGGAAGGTCGGCTGGGTGACCGCCGTGATCG